>CAMVGV010000022.1 GCA_947167135.1 uncultured Lachnospiraceae bacterium | reverse complement strand
CGCCATTGAAAAATGGCGCTGCATTTATCCGATAGCGGATGATTTGACTGTTACGCATGAAGTGGGGAAGGGGCCCCGCGAAATGCGAGTGTGGGGTAGGATTGTGGGAGTGCGTAGCACGGAACAATCCGTATTTAATCAAAATGTGACTTTTGGCGTCCGAATCATAATATGAAAGAAACACAGTATTCTTATACACACATATGGGAGTGTCGGACAGGGATACATAGATTCTTGTTTTTCATCGGAAAAACAAGAATCGTAATTGACCAGCCGAGCGGCTTGCCGGTCGGCGTGTCCGGCGAAGCCGGATTCCTGCGGACAATTACCGATTTCGTCCGCAAAAAGTCATAGATATTTGGCGGGATGACAGCGTAATTGATGATTTCAGCTTCCGCTACTTGACAAGCTTCCTGCGACTAATTTATACTTTGGATATAAAATAGTCGGAGATTTGCTATTATGAAGTATATAGACAGGCATATTGAAGATGCCATAAAAAAGGGGGATAGGAGCTTTAAGGCTATTCTTGTTACCGGAGCAAGGCAGACCGGAAAGTCGACCCTGCTTAAACATATCTATAGTGATATACCTTACCGTACATTTGATGATCCTGTTCTGTTGAGAGAAACAAAGCGTGAACCGGGTCTTTTTTTCATTAATAACAGGCCTCCGTTGATACTTGATGAGATACAGTATATTACAGAGCTTTTCCCGTATATAAAAATCGAATGTGATAATTCCGCTGAAAAAGGTATCATTCATTTGACAGGCTCCCAGCACTTTCGATTGATGAAAAATGTGTCGGAATCTCTTGCGGGAAGGATTGGGATATTGGAGCTGTCAGGTTTGTCATTGAGAGAGTTGAATAATGACAGTCTTCATCTTCCTTTCATTCCGAGAAGAGATTTTATTCTTGACAGAAAACCGGTTTTTTCAAAGAAGAGGGATTTGTGGGATATTATCCATAGGGGAAGTTATCCCGCCCTTCTGGACGAGGATACGGACTGGGAGATGTTTTATGGTTCGTATGTCAGCACATATATAGACAGGGATATAAATGATCTGACAAGGATAAAGGATAAATTGAAGTTCAGCGTATTTTTGACAGCTGCTGCTGCCAGAACGGGAAGCATGCTGAATTTCAGTTCTATTGCCGAACAGGCGGAAATAAGTGTGGCCACTGCGAAGGAGTGGGTATCGCTTTTGGAAGCTTCAGGTATTGTTTATTTATTGCAGCCATACTCAAATTCTGTCTTGAAAAGAGCGATTAAAACACCTAAGCTTTATTTTAGGGATACTGGACTTGTATGTTATCTTACAAGGCATCAGACAGCCGCAACTGCTGCAAACGGCGCCATGTCCGGAGCACTGTTTGAAACCTTTGTTGTATCGGAGATCCTTAAAAGCTTTTCAAACTGCGGGATGGACTATAGAATGTATGTGACATACTATAGGGGAAAGGACAAATCAGGCGCTGACAGATCAAAGGAATCGGAGATAGATCTTATGATCGAATCAGACGGAACGATATATCCCATAGAAGTCAAGCTTTCAGCCAATCCAAAGCTTTCAATGACAAATACCTTTGATATTATTGACAGAATTCCCGGGAAGAAACGCGGAACAGGAGTGATAATATGCAGGTATCCAAAGGCTCTGTGGCTGAATGAGCATACCGTATCGATACCTCCGGAGTATATTTGATGATACAAACGCCAAAAGTCTAAATGGCGTTTGAACTTGTTCAAAAAGCCATTTGACTTTGGGCGTCAAACAACACGAGCAAGTAGCAATTTACGTAGTAAATTAGCGGATTGCGAGTGTTGTAGAATTGCGAGAGTTGCTGAAAGCAACGGAGCAATTCGTTGTATCAAAACAGTGATTCAGTACTTTTGGCGTCCGAATCATTTGATACGGCATTACTGTTCACACCGGCACCGGCCGGAAAGTATTTTTAATAAATGGAACCCTGTATTAGAGGAGGAAAAGGATGAAGAGAGCGATTAAAAAGGGACTGGCTTTGATAATACTGCTGTCACTTGTGCTCTGCGGCTGTGGAGACAGCGTGGCAGGAAGCGGCAGTGAAGCCGGAGACAAGGCTGCTCCGGCAGAAGAATCCACTGAAGCAGCTACCGGGGAGGGCAGTGAAACCGAAGACAAGGCTGCTGCATCAGAAGCCGCAGAAGCAGAAGCCGATGACCTCATAATCCCCCTTGTCAGCCATCAGTATATTGACCGTTATGAGGGCGCTAACAGGCTTTACTATTCAAAATATGATCTTTTAAGCCTCGGGAAATACAGCGATGATTATCCTGAGCTTGAAAAAACATTATCCTCAAGGAATGATGAGATAAAGAAAGAAAAAGAAACGGATGCCGATGAGCGCGGAAGTGAGGCGAAGGAATGGCAGAAGGAAATGAATGAGGAGGCTCCGTTTTATACAGTGAGCCGTACGTTCGTGAAAAGGGCGGATAAGGATACCTTCAGCTTTGTTGTGGAGTTTGAGGATTTCCTCGGAGGAGCCCACGGGATGAACGGAATGGTCGGATATAATTATTATCCGGAAACCGGAGAGGAAATACCCTTAAGTGATGTTATAAAGGATAATGATCTCTTAAATGACGTACTTTCCGACAAGCTTAAGCTCAAATATCCGGACATTGAATGGTTTGAGGACCTGAAGGAAACCTTTTCGAAATACGGTAAGGAAGGCAGCGATTACACGTATAACTGGGTTCTGGAGAATCAGGGTATCACCTTCTTCTTTAATCCTTATGAAATTGCCGCATACGCTTACGGAAGACAGATAGTGACCATTCCCTATGATGAGGTTCCCGGGCTTTTCACCGGGAAGATAAAGGGGAATGACGGTCAATATGTCAGCGCCTTTGATCTTTATGATGAAGTGAGTGTTTTTGATGGGGATGGCAGGGAGAAGAAGCTTAATATTGACGCGGACTTTGACTATGACAGCTACGGCTCTCCGGGAGATTATCCGGTAAAAGCTTTAACTCTTTACTATGACGGGCATGAGCTTAAGGATGAAGACAGCCCCGTAGCTTATGCATATGAGCACGATATGTATGTTGTCCACACCGGGGACGGCAGAAACTACGTATATATTGACTGTTATCAGGATAACGACTGGCATTCCGTTATCGCCTACGAGCTCTCGGCTGATGGCGTAAAAAAACTTAAGGAAACAAACGGAAGCTTCTATGTATCCTCTGTACCTGATGATGAAGTTTTTTGGCATCCGGCGGTTTTCAATCAGGAAAAGTTTGAGCTGCAGCACAGGGCGGATATGCTGAGCACAGTATCATCCACCTGTTATTACCGCACCGGAAAGGACGGTAATCCGGAGCCCTATACAAACTACTTTACGATTACCTCTGAAACCGTAATAAAGTCTGTAAGACCCTTAAGAGTCAGATATATGGGTGAAACAGAGGATTTAAGCGTTGATGCGCCGGAGGTCGGGGGCGAGGATGAGCATGTTACGGAGCTCCCTGCAAAAACCGGATTCAGGCTATGGCGGACCGATAATGAATCCTATGTGGACTGTGTTGTCGAGGAGGACGGGAAACACAATGTGTACCGCCTGATACAGGAAACCGATAAGGATTACAACCGGATGATCGACGGGGTCAATATAGAGGACTGCTTTGAAGAGCTGTTTTGGGCAGGATGATGAATATTTCCTTATGATTATCTTAATCTCCGTATTTTAATAAAATAATGTGGTATCATTTGTGTGATCCTGAGCGTAGGCGAAGGATCCGGGGCACTGCCGCGCAAAGCGCGTCAAAACGTACCCGAAAAACGGTCCTGCACGTCCGGTGGACGTGCGTTTAGGACGGACCGCAGCGAAGCGGAGACCCACAGGACGTTTTTCCATCCTGAGCGTCAGCGAAGGATCTTCTCATCCGTGGGGAAAGATTCTTCGGGCTTCGCCCTCAGAATGACAGTAGATGGAGACTCTCAGAATGACAGTAGATGGAGACTCTCAGAATGACAGTAGCGGGAGACCGTCAGAATGACAGTAGCGGGAGACCGTCAGAATGACAGTAGAGGGAGACCGTCAGAATGAGAGCGGCGGGAGACCGTCAGAATGACAGCGGCGGGAGAGCCTCGGAATGAGAGCGGCGGGAGACCGTAGAGTTGCTGAAAGAAACGGATCAAGTCGTTTTTTCAAAACAGTGATTCAGTACTTTTGGCGACTTAATAATGTGATCCGGAGATAAGAATATGTATCATTTCAGAATAAAAACAGCAGTTTTGCCCATCGTTTTAACAGTATGTCTGACGGGCTTAAGCCTTACCGGCTGCGGAAGGAAAACAGAAGAAATAGTCACGAATAAGGATGAAGCCGAGGCTCCTTCAACCGAAGAAGCCTCCGATATCTCCATTCCATCGGTAGAGGATATCGAGGAGGAAACAGAGGAAGAGAAGGATGCCGCGGTAAATGATGAGGACCGCGCCGTTTCGGACAGCTTTGATGAGGCTGTGGCTTTTATTAAAAAAACCGGTGGCGTTCTTCCCAAAATCGATTATGAAACCGTGAAATACAAGCCGGCAGAGCGTGACGGAGATCTCGCGATAAACAAAAAGGCTCCGAAAGAGATCGAAGAGGGGCTGAAGGATGATAAGGTAAAGACCATACGACTTATAAGAAGCGGAAACGGGGCGACCATTGATTTTACTGTATACACAGATCCTGAGGACGGACTGATCGACAAGATCGTTTCCACGGAGTATGGCAGTGAGGGACGCGAGGTTACCGGCTTTTATTACAAGAACGGGGTTCTTCTCTATACGTACAGATATCTTGACGATCTGTACGGGATCAATGCGGATGATGCCAGGAAAAGCGGCGGACAGAGGTGCTATTTTATCAATGATTTCCTGTCGGAATGCTATGCGACCTACGGAGACAATAATGAGTCGGTTAATGCAGCCGCGTATAAGGATCTGAATCCGGATATTCAGAAGGAATATGATGAGATGGAGGCAGAGCTTATAAACAGAGCATATATTAATTATAATGTTCTTAAGGACATCCCCTCCATAGCGAAGATATACGGATATGTGGCTGATGAACAGGGAGGAACGCTTGCGAATACCTCGGTAACAATTACAAGTGAAGCGAATGGGTACACAGATACCGTTACCAGTAACGGGGACGGGTATTATGAGTTTATTGTTCCCGTAAATACCGCAGACTGGTATAATCTGCTGTTCGAATACGGTGATTTTGCGCCTTCAAAGTTGAACGACATCTATATAAGACCCCGCACAATAGAATATCCTGCGGGAGTCACCTATCTGGCACCCAGTGGCGCGAATAAACATGATACCGATGTCTATCTTCTTGATGTAACGAAGCAGTCGCCGGATAAATTAAAGGAAAACCAGTATGAGGCCGTTCTTACCTACGACAATGAAAAAATAGCAGGCCTTAAGCCATTTACTCTTGATCTGAATTCCGGGAAATACGATAATGATGATTCACAGGTGATAACGGTTGACAGTGGGACGGATTACAAGTATTTTGTAACGGATCAGGTAAACGGGAAATCCGGGAATAATCTGACTAATGATATGTCTCTTTCCGGGGCACAGGTTAAGCTTTATAATAAAAACGGCCTTGTGGGCTCCTTCCAGGTGCCTGTCGGCCACTCCGGAGTGGTATGGGAGGTGTTTGAAATAAAGGGATCGGAGATCATACCCTCAAATAATTACTATTTCGAGACAGGGAAGAATATCTTCTTCTGAGACCCTGTATCCCGGGTACCGTTTTGTCATAACGAGTACCGTTTTGTCATAAAGAGTACCGTTTTGTCATAATGAGTACCGTTTTTGTCATCCTGAGCGCCAGCGAAGGATCCTGCATTTTGTCATCCTGAGCGCCAGCGAAGGATCCTCCATTTTGTCATCCTGAGCGCCAGCGAAGGATCTTTATAATGGTTCGAATTAAAAGAGAAAGAAGAAGAAAGCTGTACTTACTCGCCGCGGCATGTGTTTCATGTGTCGCGGTTCTTGTGCTGCTTATTATTTCCTTGCTTTTTCTTATTAAGAGAGGCAGTGAAAAGGTCTATAACGCGGAACTTACCGAAACTGCTGCAGAAGCTCCGGAAGCGTCCGGAGAAAAGGATGTTCCTTTTACGCCAAAGAAGGATAAGCCGGAAAACGGAAAGAAAGGAATGCCGGAGAATAATGCTCCGGAAAAAACCGATACTTCCCTGAGTGCAGATTCCGTGCCTGATATGCCGGAGAAGATCGACGATGATTCCCTTCAGGATGAGAATTCCCTGGTGAACAGTGATATTCCCATGAAGGGGGAGGATGAGAAGGTATACATTACCTTTGATGATGGACCCTCGGTCTTCACAAATGAAATACTTGATATTCTGAAGGAATATGATGTTAAAGCCACATTCTTTGTATGCGGGACAGGGGACAATGATGAAAGCCTCCGCCCTGTTTATAAAAGGATAGTTGACGAGGGACACACCATCGGCATGCACTCGTATTCCCACGTGTATTCAAGGGTTTACGGGGATCTGGATATGTTCCAGTACGACCTTGATAAAATACGGAATCTAATCTATAATGAGACGGGTGTGGTGCCGAAATACTATCGTTTTCCCGGAGGCAGCGGAAATACCATTGCTTCTCTTCCCATGGAGCAGTACATATCTGTGCTTTACAGTCAGGGAATGGAGTACTATGACTGGAATGTCTACGGCGGGGATTCTTCGGGAAACAGGCTCTCGGCTGAAAATATCATAAAAAACACTCTTGACGGGGTTGACAGGCGAAAAACTGCTGTTATTCTGCTTCACGATACCGGAAGCAGGAAGAATACGGTGGATGCGCTTCCCGGGATCCTTGAGGGTCTGAAGGAAAGAGGGGCAGATATCAGAGCCATAGATGATGATACACCGCCGCTGCATCAGTATTTGGATAAAAACTGAAGGAGGATATTTAGATGGGTTTTTTTGATGAATTTAAGGAAGACCTGTCCCAGGCTGTTGGAGAGCTGAATGCAGCCGGAACAAAAGAAGAAGGGGATTCGGCTGACACCCTGATCCCGGAAACCGTCGAGGAGGGTGTACAGGAGAGCCTGAATCTTTCTGAAATGATAGATAAAATCCCGGAGCCTGTTTTTGATTTTGATACAGAGCCGAAGCCGGATCCGGGAGATCTGCAGTCTGATCCCAGATTGACTCCTGATCTCAGCTTTTCAGGCAGCAATGTTCTTCAGGATCCTTTCCTTCCGGATACGGATCTGCAAACCGGTGAGCCGGCAACCGGGGAAGCGGAGACCGCAATCATGCCGGAGGCTGCTATTGAGCCTGAAACAATGAGCGAGCCTGCAGTGGAGCCGGAAATAATGGCTGAGGCTGCAGTTGAAGAGCCTGCAGCGGAGCCGGAATTTATGACTGAGGCTGCAGCTGAAGAGCCTGCAGCGGAGCTGGAATTTACGACTGAGGCTGCAGCTGAAGAGCCTGCAGCGGAGCCGGAAATAATGACTGAGGCTGCAGCTGAAGAGCCTGCAGCTGAGCCGGAAATAATGACTGAGCCTGCAGCTGAGCCGGAAATAATGACTGAGCCTGTAGCTGAAGAGCCTGCAGCGGAGCCGGATATTATGCCGGAAGCCGCATCAGAACCTTGGCCGGAAGCCCTGAAGCCCGAACCCGAAGCGGCTATAGAGCCTGAGCCTGAGGCAGAGCCCGAACCCGAAGCAGCTATAGAGACTGAGTCTGGAGCAGATCCCGGGTTCAAGGCGGAACCGTTACCCGAACCGGCTGCGGACACAGAACCCGCTCCCGTGGAAGAAAGCGTGATGGCTGCGGTAGAGGGGCTTATTTCGGGAGAAGCGGAGGAAGCCATACTTCCGGAAGAGGATGATCTTATTACAGATACAGAAACTGATGATGATAAGGAGACAGAAAAGATGAGTGTAGAGAACAATGCAGAAGTAACGCTCCCCGTTCTGGAGGACGGACCCGAGGCGGATGAAAGCGGCTGTGTTACAGCAGGAATGACTATTAACGGTGATGTCACATCCGAGGGATCTCTTGAGGTGATAGGTGCTGTAAAGGGCAATATCAACGTGAGAGGAAAGCTCAATGTTTCGGGATCGATCACCGGAAATTCCAAGGCTTCCGAGGTATTTGCCGATTCCGCAAAGATCACAGGCGAGGTAATAAGCAAGGGCGCAGTTAAGGTGGGACAGGAGTCTGTTATCATCGGAAATATCACTGCAACCAGCGCAGTTATCGCAGGTGCGGTAAAGGGTGACATTGATGTACGGGGACCTGTGATACTTGATACCTCAGCAATAGTAATGGGCGACATCAAGTCAAAATCCGTTCAGATAAATAACGGAGCCGTAGTTGAGGGACACTGCTCGCAGTGCTACGCAGAAGTTAGTCCCACATCATTTTTTGATGATCTGAAAAATTCCGTCAAGGGCTGACGGAATATGGGGGTGGCATGAAAAGAGTAATGCTGAAGCTCTCCGGAGAAGCTCTCTCGGGAGAGAAAAAGACCGGTTTTGATGAGGATACTGTCCGTACCGTTGCAAAGGATGTATCCGCTCTGGTAAAGCAGGGCATGGAAGTGGGAATAGTTATCGGCGGGGGCAATTTCTGGAGAGGCAGGACCAGCGAAAGTATCGACAGGACAAAGGCCGATCAGATAGGGATGCTGGCTACGGTTATGAACTGTATCTACGTATCTGAGATATTCCGTTCAGAGGGAATGATGACCTCCATACTTACCCCCTTTGGTATAGAGGGCTTTACAAAGCTGTTTTCAAAGGACAGGGCAAATAAATACTTCTCGAAGGGGCAGGTCGTTTTCTTCGCAGGGGGCACCGGTCATCCCTACTTTTCCACCGACACCGGAGTGGTTTTGCGCGCTATAGAAGTAGACGCGGATATGATACTCCTTGCAAAGGCTGTTGACGGAGTCTATGACAGCGATCCCAAGAGCAATCCGGATGCCAGGAAATATAAAAGCCTCACTATAGAGGAGGTAATAGAAAAGAAGCTTCAGGTGGTGGATCTCACCGCATCAATAATGGCTATGGAGAACAGGATGCCGATGAGGGTATTCCTGTTAAACGGTGAACACAGCATTGTAAAGGCTGTTTCGGGAGATTTCGACGGTACAGAGGTTACCGTTTAATGAAAGGAGCGTGAGCAAAAGCCTATGTCAGACGAAAGGATCGCTAAATACGAGGACAAGATGCAGAAATCCCTTGAGAACCTTCAGGGAGAGCTTGCTTCCATAAGGGCAGGAAGGGCAAATCCACATATACTCGACAAGATCAAGGTGGATTACTACGGAACTCCCACTGCTTTGCAGCAGGTAGGCAATGTTTCCGTTCCGGAAGCCAGGGTGATCATGATAAAGCCCTATGACAAGAGCCTGTTAAAGGATATCGAAAAGGCACTTCAGGCATCTGATATCGGGATCAATCCCAATAATGACGGTACCGCTATCCGTCTTGTTTTTCCCGAGCTTACAGAGGACAGGAGAAAAGAGCTCTGCAAGGATGTAAAGAAGAGGGGCGAGGAGTGCAAGGTTGCCGTCAGAAATATCAGGCGTGACGGTGTTGACCATTTGAAGAAGCTCGGAAAATCGGAGGATATTTCCGAGGATGTTATAAAGGATCTTCAGGATGAGCTTCAGAAGGTTACGGATAAGTTCATTAAAAAGATCGATGAAGCCGGAGCTGAGAAAGAAAAGGAGATCATGACGGTTTGAACGTACCGCAGCATGTGGCAATTATCCTTGATGGTAACGGCAGATGGGCGAAGTCCAAAGGGATGCCAAGAACCTTCGGCCATACCCAGGGCGCGAAAAATGTGGAGAACATCTGTCGTATCGCCTGGAACAAGGGGATAAAATATCTCACTGTATATGCTTTTTCCACGGAGAACTGGTCCAGACCGGGGGATGAAGTAAATGCTATTATGGATCTTTTACGTTCATATCTGAAGACCTGTAAGAATACTGCGGAAAAGAATCATATGCGGGTAAGGATAATCGGAGACAAGACCGGTCTCGCAGAGGATATTCAGAAAAGTATCCGGGAGCTGGAGGAGTTCAGCAGGGATTTTGACGGGCTAAATTTTCAGATCGCCCTGAATTACGGAAGCCGTGATGAGATAGTGAGGGCGGTGAATCTGATCCTTAAAGAAAAGGAAAAAGGGATTCTTCCCGGGGACGGGATTGTGACGGAGGAAATGATAAGCTCGCATCTTGATACTGCGGGAATTCCCGATCCTGACCTCCTCATCAGAACTAGCGGAGAAATGAGGCTGTCAAATTATCTTCTCTGGCAGTGTGCCTACACCGAGTTCTATTTTACGGACGTACACTGGCCTGCTTTTACGGAAGAGGAGTTGGTAAAGGCTCTGGAACATTATTCTTCGAGGCAGAGGCGCTTCGGAAAGACCGGAGAACAGGTGGAATGAGTAAATGCTGAGAACAAGGGTATTCAGCGCCGTAGTGCTTGTAGTGATACTCGGTGCAGGGCTGTATTACGGGGGACTCCTGTGGTGGGTCCTTCTTCTTTTTATTTCCATTACAGGCTACAGCGAATTCTTAAGGGCCGTGAGGCGGATTCCTGCAGGGAAAGACCCTGCTGCTCTTTCTTCTCCGCAATTTTCCGGGAAAGAGCCTTTGTATGAGACAGCCCTGCCGGAAATAGCCGGGTATTTATGCACGGTAGGGTACTATGTGGTTATCCTTTTAAGCAGAAGATACGAATATATGCTATACACGATCGTTATTTCGGTTGTGGTTTTTATGATATGCTTTGTTGCCCGTTATCCCGAATATGACAATGTACGGATAATAAGGGATTTCTTCGGCTTTCTTTATATTCCCTTTATGCTGTCCTTTCTTTATCTTTTGAGGCTTCGGGAGAACGGATTAACAGAGGTTTTACTGGTTGTAATATCCTCCTGGATCTGTGATACCTTTGCGTATTTTACCGGCAGGGCTTTTGGTAAGCATAAGCTGGCACCGGTGCTTTCACCGAAAAAATCCGTGGAGGGAGCTGTCGGCGGCACCATGTTTGCTGCTCTGTTCGGCGGGATACTTGCACTTATTACCCATGGAAATATAGCTGTCTTCGCTGTGGTGGCAGGAGCCGGTGCTGTGGTTTCACAGTTCGGTGATCTCTTTGCCTCGGGTATAAAGAGGGATCAGGGAATAAAGGATTACGGAAAAGTGATACCGGGTCATGGCGGGATTCTTGACCGCTTTGACTCTATCATAATAACCGCACCGGTGATCTACATACTCTGCTGCACTATGAACCGATAAGATCCTTCGTCGCGAACGCTCCTCAGGATGACAGGGGCGCGAAGGATAAGATCCTTCGTCGCGAACGCTCCTCAGGATGACAGGGGCGCGAAGGATAAGATCCTTCGTCGCGAACGCTCCTCAGGATGGCAGGGGCGCGAAGGATGACAAGGGCGCCATTCTGTCATCCTGAGCGTCAGCGAAGGATCTTTCCCGCTCAGAATAACACATTAATCAGGAGGCCTAATTTGAAAAAACTAAGCATACTCGGGTCAACAGGTTCTATCGGAACCCAGACACTGGATATAGTTGATGAACATCCATCCTTACTTTCTGTGGTTTCCATCGCTGCAGGGAAAAATGTCTTTCTTATGGAGGAACAGATAAGAAAGTATAAGCCCGATATAGCCGCGCTCTATGACGAAAAGGCTGCAGAGGAGCTGAAAATAAAGACCGCCGATACCCCGGTAAAGGTGCTTTCCGGTATGGACGGCATCATGGAGGCAGCCTCCGCCGACTCCGATATCACTGTGGGAGCAATGGTGGGAATGATAGGGATAAGGCCCACACTTGCGGCTATAAGAGCCGGTCACGATATTGCCCTGGCAAATAAGGAGACTCTTGTTACAGCCGGACATATCATTACAAGGGAGGCTAATGAAAACGGAGTCAGGCTCCTTCCGGTGGATTCGGAGCATTCTGCCATATTCCAGTCCCTGAACGGAGAAAAGCATTCTGCTGTGGAAAAGATTCTTCTGACAGCAAGCGGCGGCCCCTTCCGGGGAAAGAGTCCGGATGAGCTTGAAGCTATGACCGCCGAAAAGGCTCTGAAGCATCCGAACTGGGACATGGGACCGAAGGTTACCATTGACTCTTCAACTCTTGTTAATAAGGGACTTGAGGTTATGGAGGCCCACTGGCTGTTTGATGTGGATTATGATAATATCGAGGTCCTGATCCACCCCCAGAGCATAGTCCACTCCGGGGTTCAGTTTAAGGACGGAGCGGTTATAGCGGAGCTTGGGATCCCGGATATGCATCTGCCTATCCAGTATGCCCTGTTTTACCCTGAGAGAATGAGCCTGAAAATGGAGAGGCTGGATCTTTTCAGGATAGGAAGCCTGACCTTTGAAAGACCGGACATGAAGACCTTCAGGGGGCTTGAGCTGGCTCTGAAGGCTGCAAGAGCAGGCGGAACCATGCCTACGGTTTTCAATGCTGCAAATGAGGAAGCAGTGAAGCTCTTCCTTAAGGGCGAGATAAAGTATCCGGAAATAGCGGAAAAGATAGAACAGGCTATGGAGAGGCACATAAGCATTCCGGATCCCGGCCTTGACAGGATTTTTGAATGTGAAAAGGAAACAAGAGAGAGGTTTTTGTAGATCAAATGCGGTTTATCCTGTTTTTCATTATCATTGCGGTGCTGATCTTTGTCCACGAAGGCGGACACTTCATTATCGGGAAAAAGAGCGGCATCGGTGTAGAGGAATTCAATATCGGCTTCGGCCCTGTGATATTCAGCCGTATACACAACAAAACGAAATACAGTCTGAGGCTACTGCCCTTAGGGGGGAATTGCGTTTTTGAGGGCTTTGACGGAGAGGAATCGGACAGCCCCACATCATTTATCAATTCCCCGGTATGGGCGAGGCTTTCAACCGTTGCTGCGGGACCCTTTATGAATTTTGTTCTGGCATTTTTTCTTTCACTTTTTGTCATCGGAAGCATAGGCTATGACAGACCGGTGGTTTCCGATGTTATGGAGGGCTTTCCCGCTCAGGATGCAGGACTTATGGAGGGGGACGAGATAGTCTCGATAAACGGCAGGAAAATGGTCATTTACCGTGATATCAGCATGTATATTCTTTTCCACGAGGGAGAGAATATGAATGTCCGTTACAAACGGGACGGGCTTTTATATGAAACTGTCATTATTCCCCGTTATGACAGCGGTTCCGGACGATATCTCCTCGGTATCTTCGGCGGGGAAAGACAGAAGGGGAATGCCCTTTTAACCGTCCGCTACAGTCTTTCAGAGGTCAGATACTGGATCGAAATGACAGTCTATAGTATTGCCGGTGTATTTAAGAAAGGTGCAGAGCTTGACGATCTGGCAGGACCGGTGGGAGTCGCCGGAGTTGTCGGCGATGTGTACGAGGAATCAAAGCCGGAGGGGCTTTTCGTCGTATGGCTTAATATGCTTCAGCTTACCATTCTTTTAAGTGCGGATCTGGGGGTTATGAATCTCCTTCCGTTCCCGGCTCTGGACGGTGGAAGACTGGTATTTCTGCTGATCGAAGCCCTGACCGGAAAGGGCGTAAATAAAAAGATAGAGGCAGGCTTCCACTTTTTCGGAATGTGCTGTCTTCTTATACTTATGATGTGCGTTATGTATAACGACATTTCTCGTATTTTCGGAAAATAAACCCCGGGAAAGTCCGCCGCTCTGCCGGGGAAAAGCCGGGAAAAAGTCCGAAAAAAGCCGGGGAAAAATCGGAAAAAAGCCCGGAAAAAAAGCCGGGAAAAAAGATGCTGAAAGCTCTTGACAAAAATCCGGGGGCGTTTTATCATTTCACTCACAACGTTTTTCTGATTATTGATCTGATGTTTCTATGGGCGTTCGCCCGTAAAAACCCGTTGTATTTTCGATGAAATAAGGAGCTGTTCATAAATAATTTTACAGTTTGACGCAGGACAGGCGTTCAAAGGCTTACGATACGGAAGCTTTTATTTTTGCATAAGGAGAGTGTGCTTTGATTATCGGTGAAAAGTACAGATTGATCCGTCCGCTGAAAAAAGGAGGGATGAGTACAGTCTATCTGGCAGAGGATCTGAGACTGCATATGAAATGGGCAATAAAGGTCATAAGCTGTGATGAGCCCTATCTTACGGATGCAGTGATATCGGAAGCGAATGTTCTCCGGAGTATTAAGCATCCGAATCTCGTCCGTATAACCGACATCTTTAAGTGGGAGGATAAGGCCTGCCTGGTAATGGAGTATGTGGAGGGAAAGAATCTATCTGACCTTATACGTGCTAATCCGGAGCTGGCTGAAAGAAATGCCTGCGATTTTTCCCTGCAGCTTATGAGAGCGCTGAAGGCACTGCACGAAAGAAAGAATCCGGTGATATACAGGGATATGAAGCCGGAAAACATAATGGTGAGACCGGATCTCACAGTCTGCCTCATTGATTTCGGAACATCAAAGAAATATGAAAAGGGCGGAGAGGATTCCGTGTCACTCGGAACGAGACGTTATGCGGCTCCGGAACAGCTCAAGGGAATAACGGATGTAAGATCGGATATCTTTTCACTGGGGAAAACAATGGAGAGAATGGCCGGTGACGGCAGGGACAGGGCACTCAGGGCAGTGATTAAAAAGGCCGTAAATCCGGAACCCGGTAAAAGATACCAGACCGTGGACAGTATGGAAAAGGATCTAAAGAGGCGTATGGGATTCGGAAGGAAGCTTCTTGCTTTCTCAGTGGTTACGGTCTGCCTCCTTATAGTAGCTTCGGCCCTATACTACGGCTATCTGCAGAAACAGAAAAACGTACTCGTGGCGGATGCATACAGGAGAACTGTGGAAGCCGGAAATGAAGCAATGTATGACGGAGATCTGAGTCTTGCGGAAAAGTATTATACCCGGGCAATAGTAGAGATAAACGGCTATGAGCATGAAGCCTACCTGAGGCTCCTTAAGCTGTACAGAAAGGCGGGTGTACCTCTGGATGGGCTTGACAGGATGGACGGGTACATAGGCTCCGGCTACGGAGATACGGACAAAATGAATGATCTCCTGTTTGAATGCGGTCTCACGGCTTTTGAGGATCTAAGGAATTTTAAGAAAGCAGCCTCCTATTTTTCCGGGACAGACAGGAAGGAATACCCGGAAACAGAATATCTACTGAACATTTCTGATTATCTTTCGTCATTCGACAAAGAACCGTTATTTTACCTTAGAAATATGAGAGACTTCCGGGATTATACGGACAGAGTGGCGGAAACGGAGAGAAGGATCAAAAGTAAGCTGATATTCACGGATATGTGTCTGATCCTTTCGGAGGAGGCAGGAAGGAAAAGAGACGGAGACAGTAATAAGGAGGTCTCTGCTGTTCTGACAGAGGGCTACTGTCAGGGGAAGGAATTGATGAAATTACTGGAAGACAAAATATACGGGGAGGAATATGAGAGACAGTCATTAAATATGATGTCTGCCATTTGCAGGCTTCTCGGAGAGAAATATCCGGAAAAGAGGCGGGAATACTTTAAGGAAGCCCTTTCATATATGGATATGGCGGAGCTCCTTGAGGAGGGGGAATGCGAGCCCGGGAGGTACACTGCTATGGCAAAGCTGTATCAGGGTATAGGTGATGACAGGAACGCCTGCTTATTCTACAAAAAGGCGGAAAGCTGCGGTGAGGGGGCAAATGCTTATACGGAGCACATGAAATATCTGGAATCAAAGAAAAGATACGGGGAGCTCTTAAAGGTATATAAGGATTCCTTAAGCGTGGACGGGATACAGGAAACAAAGGAATTCCAGAAGCTTACGAAGAATATGGAAAATATGGAGCTTTTGAAGGGATAAAGGAAGCTGGGAAAGGAGAGGTACAGACAAATTATGAAAGCAGGAAAAACATTGATAAGAAGGTGGATTAAGTTTACCCTTACGGTCTTTATACTGTTCATACTGAATATCCTGTTTGCGGCCACCGCATTTTCGGAGGACTGCTACAGCGTAACCGATATAGCAGGTAATGCCGTAAAAACAGACGAAAAGGGAAGGTATCTCGCCACCTCGGATATTATTTTCAGGTTTTTTGATATCAGGGAGCCGGAGGCTGTAAGGAACGGTGACTCAAGCTGGATCTTCTGCGAAGCGGAACACTGTGACGGCAGGGAGATATATACTCCGGTTCACGAAAGCTACAGACTTGACATAAAGGAGGATAAGGAGCTGTACTTTGTATGGCTGGACAGGATAAGCGGAGAAACCGTAAAAGATAAGAGCCTGCCGGAGAGCTTTACTGTACTGTACAGAGGAAAAGAGGAGTTTCTACCTTCGGCAGAGTTCAGTTATGAAAAAATAAACGGGGAAGAGGAGATCATATTAAGCGGCAGCGCCCCGGTACTAAAGATCACTTCCCCTCCGGAGATACGTTCATATCTGTATGTGGAAAAAAACGGAGAGGAGCAGAGAACCGAAATAGAAGGGGAGATACAGGAATTTGTTTTTGATGAGGGAGAATACAACCTGTCACTAAGGGCAGTGGACGGCTGGGGTATCGAAACAGAGGTGCCTCTGGATACGGAACACTTCATATACGATAAGAGCTGTCCGGTTATCAAAAATGTATCTGTCAAAGCTTCCGGAGAAAAGAGCCTTAAGGAGGGGGATAGCTTTATGTCTGTGGGATCTGTATTGATAAGCCCCGAAGCAGAGGACAATCTTGCCGGAATCGATCACTATATCTTCCATGTGGTGAATTCCATAAAAAGGAGCGAATATGAGGCATACGGCGACAGTCTGAGGCTTTCTCCCTGCTTTAACGGGATAGTATCGGTGCGCTCGATTGACAGAGCCGGAAATATTTCGGGAGAGGTGGTAACCCCGGTGATATTGATAGACAACAGGGCTCCGGTATTAAAGAACAGGGTGTTTAAGGCAGAGAAAAAGGGAAAAACCGGATTAATGCTTAGCTTTGATGCAGAGGACGGTCTTTCCGGATTAAGAAAGCTTTCACTTTTCCTAAACGGGAAAAATATAGGAGAAGCAGAGTTTAACGGGGACAGAAAGGGAAGTATGGAAAGCAGTGTCAAGGCTGAAAAGCTGAAGGAAGGAGAAAACAGCCTGAGGCTTGAAGCAGAGGATATACTTAAGAATAAGGCGTCCTATGATTTCAATATTGAACTGGAGGATGAAAGAAATAGAGATACTGACAGGGATATGGAATATGATGAGATTCCCGAAATGTACTTAAGAGGCTTTGAGAATTTCCAGAAAACAGAAGGAAATGTGAGGATAGAAGCGGGAGTCGGGAACAGCTTTCCGGATGAGGGCAGGGTCTTTATCGAAAGACATGACAAAAACGGGGAGCTTTCCGATGTGTATGAGTCGGAGCCCGGGGAGATCGAGATCACAGACGAGGGAAATTATGTGGTTCACTATGAGATAGAGGACAGGGGAAATATCTATGAGGAATACGGATATTTCACTATTGACCGTTCATCTCCGGTGGTGGGGAGTCTTAAAGATATAGACAGAAAGACCTTCAGCTCTTTCTCCGTTGATTCCGATCCGCTGAACTCTATCGAGGATTACACCTATGTAAATGGCAGGATGACTCTTTCCGGACGGGAATATGACGGTCACGAAATAAGGGAGAACGGGAAATATATCCTTAAAATAAGCGCAACCGACGAGCTTGGACACAGTACGGAGGAAAGTGCGGAATTTCTGATAGATAATAACGGCAGCAAAAAGAAAACGCTGTCCGGAAATATGCAGGAAAAATCAAGTGTTTCACGTGATTTTCTGCCTGAAGACAGTATCTCGGACAATAAGGGAGGGCATACGCTAAAAAAGAAAAAAAGGAAAGGAGAAGAGTTAAATAGCAGGGATATTTATTTCATAAAGGAAAAAACATCGGAAAATTCAATAAGTGAAAACCGTGCGGGTCCGTCAAAAAGCGGAAGGGAGAAGACAATTTACAGAAGAGAGGCGGCAGTCATTCCGTTAATACTTTCTGCGGCGTTATTTCTCCTTGTTGTCGGAATGCTGATCTTAGTCATAAATCCTGTAATGGAAAGAAACGGGATTGAATGATATAATAATACCCATGTTCAGAGACAACACAAAAAAAGTTCATATCGGTGACAGGGTGATCGGGGGAGGCTCTCCCGTACTTATCCAGTCTATGTGCAATACGCGGACCGACGATGTTGAGGCAACCGTACGGCAGATCCTTTCCCTGGAGGAAGCGGGCTGTGAGATCATACGCTGTACCGTTCCCGACAGGGCGGCAGCCGAAGCTATAAGGGAAATAAAGAAAAGGATACATATCCCGCTTGTAGCGGACATACACTTTGATTACAGGATGGCTCTTGCTGCGGTTGAAAACGGGGCAGATAAGATAAGGATAAATCCGGGAAACATCGGAGGAGAGGAAAACCTGAAGAAGGTGGTAGCTGCCTGTAAGGAAAGGGAAATACCGATCAGGGTGGGGGTTAATTCCGGTTCCTTGGAAAAAAAGTACCTGGAAAAATACGGAGCCGTCACACCGGAGGGACTTGTGGAGAGTGCCCTGGAAAAGACCCGTCTTATTGAGGAAAACGGTTACGATAATATAGTTATCAGCATTAAATCGAGTAATGTTCTGTTATGTGTAGACGCATACAGTCTGATCGCGGACAGGAGCGCGTATCCGCTTCATGTCGGGATAACGGAAGCCGGGACTGTTGTAAGCGGGAATATCAAGTCCTCCATTGGTCTGGGACTGATACTTAGCCGTGGGATAGGAGATACCGTAAGGGTCTCCCTTACAGGTGATCCTGTTGAGGAGGTAAGAAGCGCAAAGATCATTTTACGTACCCTGGGACTGAGAAAAGGGGGCGTGGAGGTGGTTTCCTGCCCTACCTGCGGAAGGACAAGGATAGACCTTATTGGTCTTGCAAACCGGGTTGAAAAGATGGTGATGAATTATGACCTCGATATAAAGGTGGCGGTCATGGGCTGTGCCGTAAACGGACCCGGTGAAGCAAAGGAAGCAGATATTGGTATTGCCGGAGGAGACGGTGAGGGTCTTCTTTTCCGGAAGGGGGAGATCATAAAAAAGCTTAAGGAAGACGAGCTTCTAAACGCCCTGAAGGCAGAACTCGAAAGCTATGGAAAGTAAAGCATTCTTTGAAGTATTTCCCACATTAAAGCTCCCGTCAGAAATGCAGGGGCTTTTTAATGCTATAAGGATAAAAAAGATCCTAAGAAGCAGGGACAGAAAAGAATTCCATATATATGCGTTAAGCAATTCGGTTATTGACAAGGAGACGGTTTTCCGTGTCCAGAGGGAACTGAACAGACAGATATTCAAAAACACGGGAGTTACGCCGAAGATCCATGAATCGTTCAGCCTGAACGGAGATTTCAGTACAGAGGGCGTTTTTGAGAGCTACAGGGAGTCAATGGAGCTGGAACTCAGGGAGGAGTATCCCATAATAAACCAGCTCTACAGGAATTCCGGGATAAGCTGCAGCGGGAACACCATTTTCCTAAACGTACCCGAGGATATGATCTTCGGAAAAGAAGCGGAAAGATATGCCTATGAGCTTTCCGAGTATTTTTCCAATGTCTTTAATCTGAGATTCGGTATAAAGACAGAGATACGTTTATCCTACAGTAAGGGTGAGATATCCCTTGAGAGACGGATGGTCGAGGAGGAATTGAAAAGGGAATTCCGGGATCTTATCGACAGGAGGAGCGGCTCTGTAAAGACGGAAAAAGCAGCCGGGGCAGAGAAAGCACAGAAAAAAGCCGCGGCACAGGAGCCTTCATCCGTAAAGGCAGGCTTTACGAGAAGACCCGCAAGGAGACAGACCTCCGACCCTGATGTTCTCTACAGGTCTGATGTAAAGGAGGATCCGATACCAATTAAGGATATCGTGGGTCCGATAGGAGAGGTCGTAATAAGAGGGCAGCTCTTCTCCTATAGGGAACTCCCCATAAAGAACGAAAAGGCGGTTCTTATCTTAAGCATCACGGATTTCACGGATTCCATTTCGTTCAAGCTTTTTGTAAGTAATGAAGAGCTTCCGGAGATCAGGGAGAAGCTCGGGGCAGCAGATCTTGAAAAGGGTAAGAAGGGAATTTTTGTCAAGCTTAAGGGTCTTGCCGAGATCGACACCTTTGAGCATGACGTGATCATTACCTCGATAAGGGGTATCAGAAAGACGGGTTCTTTCATAAAGGAAAGGCGGGATCTTTCTCCGGTAAAGAGAACAGAGCTTCACTGCCACACAAACTATTCTGAAATGGATGGTGTGAGCAGTGTGGAATCCATTATGAAAACAGCGGATTCATGGGGATGGAAGAGTATTGCCATAACCGATCATGGTAATGTTCTGGCTTTTCCCACTGCAAATCATGAAAAGGAAAAACTTAGTAATCCCGATTTCAAGATCATTTACGGCTGTGAAGGCTATCTTGTGGATGATGCAAACCGGATAGTCTGGTCTGAGGGAGAGGGCGACAGAAGGGAATACGCAGGCTTTGACCAGGATTATGTGGTATTTGACATAGAGACTACCGGCTTCTCACCGGTCAGTGACAGGATAATAGAGATCGGCGCCGTGCGTATAGAGAAGGGGCAGGTTGCGGCATCCTTCGGGGAATTTGTGAATCCCGAAATCCCGATTCCGGCAGAAATAGAGAAGCTGACCGGGATAAATGATTCCATGGTAAATTCTGCGGATACCATTGACAAGGTGCTTCCACGCTTCCTCTCTTTTGCGGAAAATGCGGTTATCGTCGCACATAACGCAGCCTTTGATACCGGCTTTATCCGTGAGAAGGCCCGGGATAACGGTTTTAGCTTTGATAAGACCATTCTTGATACCCTGGGTCTCGGCAGGATGCTTTTTCCCGAGCTTACAAACCACAAGCTGGATACACTGTGTGAAGCACTTAATGTGTCTCTCGAAAACCATCACAGGGCAGTTGATGATGCGGCAGCCACCGGAGGTATCCTTTTAAGGCTTCTTGAAAAGCTTAAGGATGAGTATGCGGATAAGGTCGAGGTTCTTTACGATCTGAAACAGTATGACCGTGTAGGAGCAAATACGATAAAGAAGCTTCCCTACTTCCACATCATAATCCTTGCAAAGAATGAGACCGGAAGGCTGAACCTCTATAAGCTTGTCTCGGAGTCAAACTTAAGCTATTTCCAGAGGAGACCCAGGATCCCACGTTCACTTTTATCGGAGCACCGCGACGGTCTTATCCTCGGCAGCGCCTGTGAAGCCGGAGAGCTCTACAGGGCTATAGAAAGACATGAGCCGAAGGAAAGGATCGCAGAGATAGTCAGCTTTTATGACTATCTTGAAATACAGCCCATAGAGAATAATGAATTCCTTGTAAGAGAAGGGAAGTACGTAAAGACAAGGGAGGATCTTCAGGATATAAATAAAGAGATAGTGCGGCTCGGCAGCAGGTTCAATAAGCCTGTCTGCGCTACCTGTGACGTTCATTTCCTGAACCCTGAGGATGAGATCTTCCGGCGGATAATAATGTTCAGCAAGGGCTTTAAGGATGCTGATGAGCAGGCACCGCTTTACTTAAGAACCACCGAAGAGATGCTTGATGAATTCGCATATTTAGGAGACAGGAAGGCAGAGGAGGTCGTAATAGAGAATCCCAATATGATAGCGGATATGATAGATGTCATTTCCCCCGTCCGTCCTGATAAGGCACCCCCCGTCATCGAAAATTCGGATAAGATATTGAGGGATATTTGCTATAACAGGGCAAAGGAGCTTTACGGGGAGGTTCCTCCGGTGCAGGTGACGGAAAGGCTGGAAAGAGAGCTTAAATCCATCATAGGAAACGGCTATGCGGTTATGTATGTTATAGCTCAGAAGCTTGTGTGGAAGAGCAATGAGGACGGCTATCTCGTTGGCAGCCGGGGGTCTGTGGGCTCCTCCTTTGCGGCATTTATGTCGGGAATAACCGAGGTGAATTCCCTGCCGCCCCACTATCTCTGTCCCAAATGTCACTATTCCGATTTTGAATCCGAGGCCGTGAAAAAGGCAAAAAATGAAGGCTTATGCGGCTGTGATCTTCCGGATGCCGTATGTCCGGAATGCGGGGAGAAGCTTCAGAAGATGGGCTTTGATATACCCTTTGAGACCTTTCTTGGCTTCAAGGGAGACAAGGAGCCTGACATTGACTTAAACTTCTCAGGGGAATACCAGAGTAAGGCCCATAAGTATACCGAGGTCATATTCGGGGCCGGACAGACCTTCAGAGCCGGAACTACCACGGCGGTAAAGGACAAAACAGCCTACGGCTACACAAAAAAGTATTTTGAGGATCCTCTTCATAATGAGCATAAGAGACAGCCGGAGCTCGACAGGCTTGCAAAGGGATGTGAAGGTGTATTAAGTACCACCGGACAGCATCCCGGAGGGATCATAGTGCTTCCGAGAGGTGAGGAGATCGACTCCTTTACTCCGAGGCAGCATCCTGCCAATGACCAGAAGAAGCCGGTGACAACCCATTTTGATTATCATTCCATAGATCATAACCTCTTAAAGCTTGATATACTGGGGCACGACGATCCCACCATGATAAAGTTCCTGGTGGATGCCACAGGTGTTGATATCAATGATATATCCTTTGATGATAAGGAGGTTATGAGTCTTTTTAACAGCCCCGGGATTCTCGGAGTGAAGCCTGAGGATATAGGAGGCTGTAAGACAGGGTCTCTCGGCATCCCGGAATACGGCACCGATTTTGTTATACAGATGCTTGTGGACACCCATCCCAGATGCTTCACGGATCTTGTGCGTATTTCCGGTCTTTCTCACGGAACGGATGTCTGGCTTGGGAATGCTGAGCTTCTTATAAAGGATAAGGGAATGACATTGTCAGAATGTATCTGCTGCCGTGATGATATCATGCTTTACCTTATGAATAAGGGCATGGATCCCTCTCTTTCCTTCAAGACCATGGAGTCGGTAAGAAAGGGCAAGGGCTTAAAGGACGAGATGAAGGCCGGGATGCTTGAAAACAACGTGCCTGACTGGTATATTGATTCCTGCCTGAAGATCAAATATATGTTCCCCAAAGCCCATGCCGTGGCCTATGTTATGATGGCATGGCGCGTTGCCTGGTTCAAGATAAACAGGCCTCTTGCATATTATTCCGCTTTTTTCTCCATAAGGGCGGACATTGATTATGAGAGCATGTGCTTAGGTCCTGAAAAGCTTAAGGAGGCGTATAAGGTATTAAAGGAGAAGCTTGATTCTGTAGGTAAGAGAAAGATGTCACAGACAGAGCTTGATGCCATGAAGGATATGCAGCTGGTTCAGGAAATGTACGCAAGGGGCTTCAGCTTCAGACCCATAGACCTCTTCCTATCAGATCCGAAGCATTTCCGGCAGGTTGATGAAAAATCCATTATGCCGCCGATCTCTTCTATAGCAGGCTTCGGTGAAAAGGATGCGGATGATCTTTCTGCAGCTCTTAAGAATACGAAGGACAAGGGGGATTTCTTATCGATCGAGGATTTTATGAGCCGCACAGGCTGCTCAAAATTAAAGGCAGATAAGCTGAAGGAACTGGGAATATTAAGTAATATACCGGAGAGTAACCAGCTTTCACTTTTTGACTATATCGGAGTGTGACTACTTAGCATCCGGATCAATCATTAAAAGGAGGAAAAAATGTCTGAAAAGAGAAAAAACCCGGTTGTGACCATTGAAATGGAAAACGGAGATATTATGAAAGCGGAGCTGTATCCCGATATTGCACCGAATACGGTCAATAATTTTATCTCTCTTATCAAAAAGGGCTTCTATGACGGTGTGATCTTCCACAGGGTTATAAGCGGCTTTATGCTTCAGGGAGGAGATCCGAAGGGCACAGGTATGGGCGGTCCCGGATATTCTATCAGGGGAGAGTTTACGGGTAACGGCTTTTCCAATGAATTAAAGCATGAACGAGGGGTTCTTTCCATGGCGAGGACTATGATCCCTGATTCGGCAGGGAGCCAGTTCTTTATCATGCATAAGGATTCGCCGCATCTTGACGGGGAATATGCGGCCTTCGGAAGGATAACGGAGGGGATAGAGATCGTAGATAAGATCGCTGATACGGCAACCGCGCCGGACGACAGACCTTATGAGACCCAGAGAATGGCGAAGGTCACGGTTGACACCTTCGGGGAGGAATATCCCGAGCCGGAAAAGATCTGAGATACTTTTAGATTATGATCACATTAACCGTGCACTTTCCAAGCTCCTCGGCGACTCTTTCCTTCATGGCTTTCACGGTTTTCCTGATGTCCTTATAGCACCTGTCGTCTGAAAACGAGAGCTCTATGTCGACATAGATATTTGCGCCTGTCATACGGCTTTTTACCTCACCAAGAGCCTCATATTCCTCATAGAATTCTGAGAGGATCTTCAGAATGATGAGCTGGTTTTCTTCATCCAGGGTAAGGTCAGTAAGGTCAATAAGTGATCTCTTCAGATTTTTTAGCACAAGTACGGAAAAAGAGATAACAAGCAGTATGCTGACAACGGGCGCAAAGTAGTGGATCCAGGATCTTCCGCTGAAAATGATACCCACTATCAGCGTTATTATGGAGACAAAGTCAAACACAAACTCCTTCTGGGAGCTCACATAGGCGGTGTGAAGCATCTTGCTGTGATTATTCTCGGCAAGCTTTTTTTCTTTTCTGTATATCAGAAAGTCAATAAGGAGACCAACAATACTTACTATAAGTGCGAAGAGGAGATGACCCTCCTCCTCGGATCCTCCGTTTATCAGTCTTCTAACCGAGAAGAGGAGGATACAGAAAAGACCGGCAAGGTCGAACATTTCACAGCATAGGGCAGTTATAGCCTCAACCTTTTCCGTACCGTAATTATACCTGAATTTCAGATTCCGGTTCAGCTTCCTTGAAAGAATGAGGAGGACAACACCGGGGATCAGTATGCTTGCATTCTCGATGAATTCAAGCCAGAGCACTAAAGAGTGGCTGGCGACCGCAGCAATAAAAGAGGTGAAGAAGACGGGTATCTTCCATACCACGAGTAAAACTGCCACTTTGTACTGTTCATTTAATGCATCCGATCTTTTGCTCATTACCGGAATTATACACTTTATCTCGGCTTCTGCCAAGTTCTTGCATTATGTCATTCTGAGGGCGCAGCCCGAAGAATCTTACAAAGGATCCGTCAACCGGTGTTTGTATCATCATATTTTCTCTTGTGGGAAATTTTTTAAGATGCTAAGATAGAATAATAAAGAGGGGAGAAGAACGAGAGGAGACTTGACAATATGAAGACTATTCGTTTCAAGCTTGTCGTAGGTATTTTATTATGTTCTTTGCTCACGGCTGTTATAGTGGGCGTACTATCCATAAGAAGCACCATGCAGATCTCCGAGGCTGATTCCAGGGAGAATATGGTGAATCAGACCGCGGCCGTTGCAAATGAAATGGACTCTACTGTGCTCAGGGTAGAACAGTCGGTCAATATCCTTGCAGATATCGTTAAGAGCAGGATAAGTGAGCGTCGTTTCTTCTCGGATGTGAATTATGCGGATGCATTCACCAATGAGGTACTGGAGCAGGTCTTCCGCTTCTCCGAGCATACTGACGGAGCGATAACCAGCTATATCCGTTATAATCCCGAATACTCAAATCCAACCTCCGGATGCTTCCTTACCAGGAACAGTCTCAGCGAACCCTTTAACGCTGTCGAGCCTACGGATTTCTCTATGTATGACCCTTCAGATCTTGAGCATGTGGGCTGGTACTACATCCCCGTTAATAACGGCGGCCCGATATGGATGGATCCCTATCTGAACAGCAATATCAATGTTTACATGATATCCTACGTGGTTCCGATCTATGCGGAGGACGGTACTTCCATAGGCATAGTGGGAATGGATATCGCTTTTACGGCCCTTACGGATATGATAGACGGAATTTCGCTTTTTGATACGGGCTACGGCTTCCTTACGAATAAGGACGGTAATATCGTTTACCATAAGAGTGCAGAGGTAGGACAGGCTCTGTCATCCCTTGACGGCTCTCTTTCGGGAGTGGGCTCTTATATCCAGGCCACATCCAATAATACGGCCTATGAATACAAATATAACGGTGTTGAAAAGCTTTTGGTCTCAACTCCGCTTAAAAACGGGATGATACTTGTGCTTACGGCTCCGAAGAAGGAGATCTTTGCCGAAGCTTATTCACTTCTCTTTATAATCCTCGGAGCCATACTTCTTGCCATAGTCGTAAGCTCTGTTGTGGGACTTCTGGTGGGGAATGGTCTTTCAAAGCCTATACACACCCTTACGGAGATAATAGGAAAGACCGCAAAGCTGGATCTTACCTCTTCGGAGAGCGGGCACGAGCTGATGAAGCATAAGGACGAGATCGGACAGATGGCAAACGGCGTGTATGATATGCGTTCCTCCTTCCGTGAAATGGTCAGCTCCTTCAGAAGTGTGGAAAAGACGATAAATGAAAGTATAGATGAGCTTGACGCCATAATGAGGGAAAACAATGACCGTGCCGATAATAACAGTGAAGAGACAGGGCATCTTGCCGAGGGGATGAAGAAGGCTGCGGACAATACCTCTCAGATCGTCGAGACCGTGGAAAGAGCGAAGAACCAGACCAGGGAGATAAATTCCCTTGCCGTGAAGAGTGAGGAGGATTCCAGGGAAATACAGGCAAGGGCCGGAGAGATGGAACAAAGGAGTACCCTTTCCAGCGAAAAGACCCATGAGATGTATGATGTTATGAAGGTAAAGAGCGATGAGGCTATTGAGAAATCCAAGGCCGTTAAGCGCATAAATGAGCTTACCGACGACATCAAGAGTATTTCCTCTCAGACAAACCTTCTGGCCTTAAATGCCAGTATTGAGGCGGCCCGTGCGGGAGATGCGGGACGGGGCTTTGCAGTTGTTGCAGACGAGATCGGATCACTTGCTGCGGAGACACTTAAAACCGTTGATAATATCAGCGGTATAGTGGATGAAGTAAGCGATGCAATGGCGAATCTTAATGATTGCATAACGGAGCTTATGAGCTTCCTTGAGGAAACCGTTCTTACGGATTACGGGATGTTTAAGGATTCCGGGGCCCGTTACAGGGAGGATGCTGACTACTTTATAGCAAAGATGGCAGAGGTGCGTTCAGGTACCGCCTCACTTGAGATGCATATTGAAGAGATCGTTTCTGCTGCCGGGGATATAAATAATATGACCGAGAACTCATCGAACCGTATAGACGATATCGCCGGAAGATCCGATGAGATGAGAGTATCAAATGACAAGGGCTACCGGAAGCTTTTGGAAGCAAGAGAGGCAGTAAGGGAGCTTGGAGAGATTACCGACAGATTCAACTGGAGGTGATCAATAGTCATCCAGAAAACAGTGTTTTTCGCCATCGGGGGTCTTGTAGCCTATAACGGTGCCCAGGTGAACATTTTCAACGCTCTTAAAAATGTTTGCTTCGATGTACGGGTTTTTATCCTTCAGATCCCTGATGAGCGCCTTTATTTCCGCTCGTTTGCTGCCTTTTTCGGTTCCGCCGCAGCTCGAGCAGCTTTCTGTAAGCCTGCAGGCGCAGTTTATGAAGTTCAGCTTATTATGGTCCCGCCACCTTTTTATATCGTTCTCACGGATAAGGTAGAGGGGGCGGATAAGCTCCATTCCTTCAAAATTAGTGCTGTGGAGCTTCGGCATCATGCCCTGTATCTGTCCTCCGTACAGCATTCCCATCAGAATAGTCTCAATAACATCATCATAGTGGTGCCCAAGCGCGATCTTATTACAGTTTAATTCCCTTGCCCTGCTGTAGAGTGCACCCCTGCGCATCCTTGCGCAGAGATAGCAGGGTGAATCAGCTGCAGCATCTACAACGTCAAAGATCCGGGATTCGAATACCTGGACCGGTACCTGCATAAGAGCGGCATTACTCATAATGGTTTCAAGGTTGATACTGTTGTATCCCGGATCCATTACCAGATATACGGCTTCGAAATTCTTTTTCCCATGCCTTTCAAGCTCCTGAAAGAGCTTTGCCATCAGCATGGAATCCTTTCCTCCGGAAATGCATACGGCGATCCTGTCACCGTCCTTAATAAGCTCATAATTTTTGATGGCTCTGGTGAAGCGGCTCCATAATTCGCTCCTGTAGGTTTTTATTATGCTTCTTTCTATATTTCTCCGCCTGAGTGCTGCGGCCTCAGGATCCCGGGATCTCTCTTTATTGAAATGGAGGTAACAGCCGTGGATCCCTCCGTGGATACTGTATATCTCGTAACCTCTGGGATTAAGCTCACTGCAGATCTCAAGAGAGCGCTTTCCCGAATAGCAGATCAGATATATGGGAATATCTTTTCTAAGATCGGTAATGTGGGAATCAAATTTATCCTCCGGGAAATTCATCGCTCCCGGATATGAGCCCTTCATAAAATCCTCTTCGCTACGTATATCTATTATCATCTTATCTCTGGTGTCAGAGAGCATATCTTCGATCCTTCTGGAATAGCGCATTTTCTTATCATAACCTCCGGCTATCATTCTAAGAGACTTCTGGCGTCCAAACCTTTTATATATTAATACCTTAGAAAATGCAACTTATAAGCTTTATTTTTGGGGTCTTTCATAGTTTGACGTGTTATAATGACAAGGTGTAGCCGGGAGACAGGGTATGACCGGTCAGATTAAGGAAATACAGCGCAAAAAACCACGGCGGGTTTATGGATTAAGAAAGGAGATCTATCTAAGCATCATGAATATCGGAAATTACAGAAAGCAGCTTATAGACTCATACAAAGGGAACCGGAAGACCTTTATCTTCTATACGGTTTTAAGGATACTGGTGATCCTTACCCTTATAAGATGTATAATCACAGGGAACTATCAGAGTGCCATGCTCTGTATCCTGTCCTTGATTCTCTTCTTTATTCCCGCCATCATACAGGATAAGATGAAGGTCGTGATACCGCCGGTATTCCAGGTCATTATATTCGGCTTTATCTTCGCGGCAGAGATACTGGGAGAGGTAAACCATTACTACGTGAGGATCCACGGCTGGGACACCATGCTCCATACAATGAACGGATTCTTATGCGCAGCGATCGGGTTTTCCCTTGTATATCTCTTAAACAGGGGCAGTAAAAATGTGAATCTGTCACCCTTCTATCTGACCCTTGTGGCCTTCTGCTTTTCAATGACCGTGGGAGTGGTATGGGAGTTTTTTGAGTTTACAATGGATCAGCTCTTCTTTCTGGATATGCAGAAGGATTTCATTGTCCGGGAATTCGGATCGGTAACCCTTGATCCCGCCAATATGGGAACCCCCATAGACGTTGCGGGAATTACGGATACCATAATACATACGGCCTCCGGGGAAACCTACAAAGTAGAAGGGGGCTATCTGGATATAGGGATCATTGACACCATGAAGGATCTTCTGGTGAATCTTGCGGGTGCTGTGGTTTTTTCCTTTATCGGCTATTCCACACTTAAGTTTTCAAAGTCATCTAAAATAGCAGACAGCCTTATTATCAGACCAAAGGAGTGACCGTTCCGAAAAACACGGAGGAAGGGGAACGGTCTTTCCCTTTGAGGTATACGGCTGTCCTTCCCTGAAGGATAGTGAGAGCTTTGACTTTTCCTTTACACCCCGCAGCATGGACGGAGCCGTGACACCTCCTTTTGAGGGACAGCTCTGCCGGGGAAAGGATCTAAGGGATATTCCGATCACAGATATATGGGAAGCCGGTATTAATCCGGAGTATATACTTGATGCCTATCATGCCTATATGGATACCTCTCCGGACTCGGATTTCTTCGGCACCCCGGATCAGAAGGGCAGGTACTGGCTGGATCTTCTGAGCGGGTCGGACGATCTGCGGAAGCGCATAATGGCAGGGGAAACGGCAGAGGAGATTAAATCCTCCTGGAAAGCGGATATAGAAAGCTTTAAGAAGCAGAGAAAGGCTTATCTTCTGTACGAAGAGTAGTACAGGCCTTTCTTGACGTTCCAGCGCGAGGGGGGTATTATTAAGGTGTTATTGCCGGGCAAGGTTTTACAGTAATTGTAATGCCTCCGGCAAAGGGGTTGTGAGTCAGGGAATACAGGGGAGATGCGTTCAATGCTCACATCCGTTCTTATCATTAATAAGCTTCATAACTATAATGATGCCCGGTCAGCAGGGTTATTTGTTGTGTAACGGAGCAGTGTTAATGAAGATGTTTTAAGAAAGGTGGAGTATTATGAAGAACAAAAAGAAGTTACCATTTACTGCAGTATTACTTATGATCGGTTTTATACCGCTCATATTGTCCGGTATCATCATCATTCTGATCACGACCAACAGGGTAACGGATCAGCTTTCTAAGGGTGTTTACGAAAAGCTGTATGCTACAACGGAGAGCCTGTGGAAATATTACCAGTATGATATCAATGCGGGAAATGACATTCCCTATGAGCATGATTATGTGGATATGCTTAAGAGCGAGGATATCGATATGACCGTATTTGTCGGTGATACCCGTTATATCACATCCACGTTGAAGGAAGACGGCTCACGAAATGAAGGAACGAAGATGGATGCCGCCATTTGGAGCCGTGTACAGAACGGTGAGGTGGTTCAGGCGGATAATGTGCCCGTCGGAAACAAGAAATATTTCGTGTGTTATGTACCTATAAAATCGGCTGACGGAAAGGTCGTAGGAGCGGCCTGGGCAGGAGAGCCGGTGGATGATGTAAGGGGCAGCATAAATGCGATCATAATCTCCCTTGTGATCACGGTTGTCATAAGCCTTGTGATCTTTGCCGTCATAATCTTTATCATTTCGAAGAGAGTCGTGGATTCCATAAACGCAGTGGTTGACACGATTGAGAGTCTTGCAGGGGGAGATCTGACGAGTAACCATGACATGAGCTCGGCAATAAAGGAGATCGATGAGATAAGCGGAAATGTTTCCCTGCTTTCGGATAAATTGAACGAGGTTATTACGTCAGCAAAGGAAGCTGCGTCGACCACTCTTAATGAAGCGGCAAGTCTCTCCGATACCGCACAGCAGATAAGCGGTACCGCCGACGGTGTTTCCGAGGCCGTACAGGAAATGGCAAAGGGAGCCACCGATCAGGCAGATTCCGTTCAGAAGTCTACAGAGAATATCGGGATGCTTTCGGATGCCATACAGAATGTTTCGGATAATGCTGAAAACCTTGCAGGCAACGCAGCTTACATGAATGATGCTTCACAGCAGTCAGCAACCGCATTGAAGAAGCTTCAGGATAATATGAACAAGATGGGCGAGTCCGTTAAGGTTATCTCCGACACCATGAAGGAAACCAATGCAGCTGTCAATAAGGTCAATGAAAAGGTTGACGGCATAACAGGCATTGCTTCACAGACAAACCTCTTAGCCCTTAATGCTTCTATCGAGGCTGCAAGAGCCGGAGAACAGGGCAGGGGCTTTGCGGTTGTGGCTGAGGAGATCGGAAAGCTTGCTGCAGAGAGCGGAGACATAGCAGGTGAGATCCGTGATGAGATGAGCCAGCTTCTTATCCATGCCAATGATGCAACGGACAAGACGGATGAAGTGACTGCAATAGGCGATGAGGTTATATCGGTACTCGGTGAGACAGTGGAGATAATCCAGGGTCTTATTGATAATGTATCAGGTACCGTGGACGGAGTGAATACGATCTCAGGTCTTACGGAGGAATGTAACGCCAATAAGGATCAGATAGTGGATGCCATGAGTTCACTGTCCGCCATTTCCGAAGAGAATGCTGCTTCAACCGAGGAAACCTAGGCATCTATGCAGGAACTTAATGCAACGGTCAATATTCTTGCAGGAAGTGCTTCGAACCTTAGCGGAATAGCAAAGCAGCTGGAGGACGAACTGAGCTTCTTCAGAGTATAAGGAGAATTGGAGGTTTAAGCTATCAGCAGTACAGCTATAACCTATTACGGAAATTACAGCCCGGTGGGAGACATCATTGTGCTTGCCTCCTGCCTGGCTTTTCTTGTGCTTATTTTCACCGCATATATTAACCATACCAAAAGCTTTAGAATATTCAGGAACTGTATCTTTCTGCTTATCCTTGCCGCGGTATCGGATATTGTTTACCACATGCTCCTGAATTCCCTTGATACGGTTCCACATGAAGTGGTTTATGCGGTCCGTATCACCTTTCATCTGTCCCTTTTCGCCATCCTTCTTCATTTTGTGTTCTATGCGAAGGAAACCCTTCATATGGAGCTGAAGTCCGACGATAAGTATATCTATGCGGCTGTGACCGCGTATGCGCTCATTGCCCTGTATGAGATCGTTACCACAGTGACCGGTACAGTGTTTTATATTGATGAAGAGAATAATATAATTCAGGGACCGAGTTTATTCCCCCTTTTCTTTTTCTTCTATGCCGTAATTATCTTACTTATGCTGATATTACATAAAAGCAGGATCTATAAGCAGATCTATATCGGAATAGTCGTGACCACGCTGCTTTCCATATGTGTCATGCTGATACAGGGTATGCACAGGCAGTCTTCCTTTACTGCCGCTGTTTTTCTGTTTCCGATGTATGCGATCCTGTATTTTATGCATTCCAACCCTTATGATCCCGAGATAGGTGCCGTAAATATCTCAGCCTTTGAGGATCTGACGGCTTATAGCTATGCCCATAAAAACGAGCTTCTGATAATGAGCCTCTTTCTCCAGGAGTTTGATGTGAAGGACCGGAAGTTCCCGAAGGAGCTGCAGGATCTTATAAGGCATTATAATCATCATTTCTTTAAGAGAGCCCTGCTGTTCAGGCTTTCCGGGGGACGTATAGTGCTGGTTGCCGAAACCGCGAAAAATCCCGATTACCGTGAACGGCTTGACAGTATGCTTAAGGACTTTTATACACAGCACGAAAGGTTCAGGCTTGATCACAAGATCATCTTCCTTACCACGATCGATGAGATCGGCAAAACAAATGATTACCTGGATCTCATAAGGTACCTTGAAAGCCTTATGGGCGACCGGGAGGTAAAGTATGTGGATAAAAAGGATATAGAAGCATACAGGGAGCATAAATACATAGTACATGAGCTGGAGGACATATTCAGGAAGGGAGATTTAAATGACAGCCGTGTGAAGGTTTACTGCCAGCCGGTTTTGAATGCGCGAAGCGGAAAATACGATACCGCAGAGGCTCTGATGAGGCTTAAGCTTGAAAAAATGGGTATCGTCTATCCTGATAGCTTTATTCCGATTGCGGAAAAATACGGCTATATCAAGATACTCAGTCTGATCATCTTAAATAAGACCTGTCTCGCCATAAGGAGGCTAATAAGCGAGGGTTATTACCTGAAACGTATTTCGGTGAATTTCTCCATGATCGATGTGAGGGAAAGTGATTTCAGCGAAAAGGTGCTAAAGATAATAGAAAGTAACGGGATACCTTATGAAAAGCTTGCCATAGAGCTTACGGAAAGCCAGAGTGAGCAGGACTTTATAATTGTCAGGGATAAGATAAACGAATTGAAGGATAGCGGTATCAAATTCTATCTCGATGACTTCGGAACCGGATATTCGAATTTTGACAGGATAATAGAGCTTCCCTTTGATATAATCAAATTTGACCGTTCCCTTGTGGTCGCCAGCAACTCGGATACAAAGTCGGAAACCATGGTTTCATACCTTGCCCATATGTTCAGCGATATGCATTATTCTGTGCTTTACGAGGGCATAGAGAATAAGGATGATGAGCAGATGTGTATAAGGATGTGCGGGCGATATCTGCAGGGCTACAAGTATTCAAAGCCCATTCCCATTGAGGGGCTTACGGAGTATTTTGAGAGGGTGTCATAGCAACGGTCATTTTTTACACCGGGAGAGGTTAATGTATTATTCGGCCATTGGCATAGTAGCACTTATACTTCATTTCATAATCAACCGTGACGTATTAAAGAGGATAGAGGAGCGGCCGGGGGTCGAAAAGGCCTGGCTTAAGGAGGCGAAGCGTTACAGGTATTTTCTGATTTCACTGACCCTGTACTATGTCACTGATATAGCCTGGGGGATACTGTATGAATATCATGGGATCCCGGCTCTCTTTCCGATAATCTATTTGGATACGGTATTCTATTTCATTTTCAGGTTCCTGACCATGCTGACCTGGATACATTTCGTGGTTGCCTATCTGGATAAGAGGGAACGCCCCAGCAGAGCCATTCTCTATGCGGTATGGACTCTTTTTACCTTGAGTCTTATCTATCTGATGGTAAACCGCTTCCATCATTTTATCTTTTCATTTAACGAAAATAACGAATATATAGCTGAACCCGGAAGATATATAGCATTTCTGCTGCAGATCATCCTGTATCTGATCACGTCTATATATCTTTTGTATATAGCCCGGGGTACGGAGGGGACAGAAAGAGTGCGTTTTACCGCAGTGGGACTGACCACTCTCGTAATGCTCCTCTTCCAGGTGATACAGCTCCTTTATCCTCTGCTGCCGATATATTCCATGGGTCTTATCATAGGAACCAGTCTGGTCCATTCCTTTGTGGAGGAGGGTGAAAAACAGGAAAAGGAAATATATGACAATATCGCAAGGAGCCTAGCAGAGGTCTACGAGGCCATATACTATATTGAGATAGATACAGGGAGATACCGTGAATTCTCGAAGAGCCCCGAATATGATGCCCTGAATGTTCCGACTGAGTACAGGGATTTTTATTCCGAGACAAGAGAAAATATCCAGAAATATGTACATCCGGAGGACAGGGAGTTCGCTGAGAGCCTGTATTACAGCGATGTCATGCGAAGGAACCTTGAGGGAAGGAAATCCTTTGAGTATAAATACAGGATAATGGTGGGTGATGAGGCAAGGTATTACCGTTTCACGGTAATGCGTTCAAATGATGATAAGCATCTAATCCTCTACGGTAAGGATATAAATGATGAGATTACTGCGGAGTCCATACTTATGGAGCATCAGAAGCAGAATATCACCTTCAGCCAGATCGCGGAAAGCCTGGCTTCAAACTATGATGAGATCTACTATGTGGATGTGGAAAACGGGGCTTATGTGGGCTACGGGTCGAATGATATGTACGGACAGCTGGAAATAAGGCATACCGGCGATGATTTCTTCGGTGAGTCGATCAGCAATATTCCCAAGGTGATCCATAGGAACGACCGGGATATGCTGACGGAGTTTGTCAGCAGGGATAATATGATCTCCGCAATGGAGGGACGGAAAAGAGACAGTATAGTATACCGTATTGCAGTAGACGGCAGGAATCATTATGTCAGACTGACAGTCCGCTACAGCAGCGACAGGACACATTTCATTATCGGAATAGAGAATGTTGATGCCGAGGTGAGAAAGGAGAAGGAGGTCCTTAAGGCACTTAATACAGAGAAAAAGCTGGCAAGACGGGATGAGCTTACAGGTGTAAAGAATAAGACTGCATACCGGGAGCTGGAGCAGGCAGTACAGGCCAATATGGATAAGGACATGGATTATCTGCCCTTTGCCATTATTGTCTGTGATACCAATGACCTTAAAAAGATAAATGACAGTGAGGGGCATGTGGCAGGAGATGAATATATCAAGGCATCGGCAAAGATTCTCTGTGACATTTTCGTCCATAGTCCCGTTTTCAGAGTCGGAGGGGATGAATTTGTGGTATTTCTGCGGGGGAATGACTATCTGGCGAGGCAGGAGCTAATGGAGAAGCTTCATAATACGGTGAGAGAGAATATGAAGAACGGGTCAGGGCCGGTGCTTGCTGCCGGGGTCTCGGAATATATTCCCGAGACGGACAGCCTGGTATCGGATATATTTGACCGGGCAGACAGGGAAATGTATGAGGATAAGCAGTTCCTGAAAATAGGAGGATCCCCCTTAAGCCGGGTACAGGGGGAAAAATAAGGATTTAATCCACCCTTACAGAAAGGATAAAAAATGTCGGTCGATGCATATCTGAATCCTGATTTCGATACTACGGATAAGATCATATTCTTTTTGTTATCCCTTGGGGGTATCATTATCTGTAATATCCTTATCTCCTTTGGGACCGGATTTTTATTTATTTTTTCAAAGGACAGAGGGAATAAGTCCCTGAAAAACGAAAAGATCCTTGAGGCGGTCCAGATGTTTTATGAGATGATAATATCCGCAACCTCCGTAATGTCCTTTGCCTGTGCTTACGTAATTCTTAACCATATCTATTCACTTGTAACGGCGGGTGCCGGAGCTTACGGATATTTCAGTGTATTTGCCAATATCTGGGAGAGCTGGAAGGATTTCATCCTCCTTCTTCTGATACTGCTTTCCTGCATATTAAATACCATCCTGGACAGTATCCTTATTCCCTTGAAACGGCTTGACAAAGAGAAACGCGCAGCGATACGAATGCTTGCCATGTTTTATGCGATAATCGTCCTTCTCTGCCTGAATGTATACGGGGATCAGAGCGAGTACAGTCCGGTTATGATGTATTATCTCGGCCTGATGGTAGGAAGATTCGTGTATTTCGATGCGTCCTTCGGGGACTTTCTTAGTGCGATCAAAAATGTATTTATGAACTCCCCTTTACTGCTCTTAGGTCTTACGCTGTCGGCCCTTCTATGCTTAACGGGCTTCAGGGCAGGGTACCTTCTGGAGAGAAACTATTACATAGTTGGTGTATTTTATACGCACCTCTTTCTCCTTGCTGCCGTTTTCATTATTCATCTCTCACATATACCTGAGCTTATCTTCCGTACTGACAAAGAGGAACCCGGGGAAACGGAGTAGGCTTTTGAAGAGTCAATGGGGAGTCAAAGGGACGGTTCTACTTGACTCCAAAATCTGTTATACTAAAGCTCTGGAACGAGCGAGATTGCTTCTTCATTAGTAGCTAAAATTAAAAAGGGAGGAATTGACAATGAAGGGAAACAGTTCAGACGGAGTTTGGCGTATTGCTGCGATCGTTGCCTTTGCATTATTCATACTGGTGATGATCATATACGTGACAAAGCCCGGGGCGGCTAAAGGCGGGAAGGCAGGTGACAGTGCAGCGGCACTTTCCCTGTGGACTGATGACTCGGCGGCAAAACAGGAGCTGACCGATTATATGAAGAGCATAACGGATGAAGGCAGTCCGGATTTCATTCCCATAGAGAGGCGGATTGCGGTTTTCGATCTTGACGGAACGCTTTTCAGCGAGACAAATCCGATATACTTTGACCACAGTCTCCTTGTCCACAGGGTGCTGGAGGATCCGGATTATAAGGCCTCTGATTCCGAGCTTGATACCGTTGCAAAGATACTTCAGTGGGTTCAGGACGGAGAGTATCCGAAAAATATGGATACGGAGCACGGGCAGGCAATAGCTTCATCCTTTGCGGGGATGACGGTTGATGAATTCGAGGACTATGTGGAGGAATACGGGAAAGAGCCTGCGCCGGGATATGACGGAATGACAAGGGCGGAATCACTATATAAGCCGATGCTTCAGATACTCGATTATCTCGCTGATAATGATTTTACCTGCTATATCGTGAGCGGAACCGACAGACTGATAATCAGAGGCGGCCTAAGGAACACTCTGGGTCTCCCTATGGATCAGATAATCGGATCTGATGAGGTGATAGCAGCATCCAATCAGAACGGAGAGGATGGACTGTCTTATCAGTTTTCCGATGGGGACCGGCTTATACTCAAAGGAGATTTCATCATTAAGAACCTTAAGATGAACAAGGTATCGGCAATAGCCAGGGAAATCGGCGTACAGCCCGTCCTTTCATTCGGGAACAGTACCGGTGACTCCAGCATGGCGAAATATGTGGTAAAAAATAACCCCTATAAGAGTCTCGCCTTTATGCTCTGCTGCGATGATACCGAGCGGGAGTACGGAAATGTGGAAAAGGCCGAAAAGATGCGTAAGCTCTGCGAGGAAGAGGGCTGGATCCCGATTTCAATGAAGAATGACTGGACCACGATCTACGGTGACGGAGTGAAAAAGAATCCCGATGCCGGGCTTGATACCTTTGACAAGGAATATGAGGAGATAAAGGACAGGCTGGAAGAAATACTTGATGATGCAGCCTGATTACATTTCATTCATTCTATATGTCTGTGCAGTGACCTTTATGCCCGGACCGAATAATATACTGATGCTTTCCGCGGCGGGGCAGAGGGGGTTAAAAAAGTGCATCCCCCTTCTTCTCGGTATATGGTCCGGGCTTATTACGGTTATGATTATTGCAGGTGCCTTCTGCACCTTGTTAAGCAGAGTGGTTCCGTCAGCCGCGCCGTACCTTAAATATGCGGGAGCGGCATATATTCTTTATCTTGCCTTCCTTACACTCAGGAGAAAACCTCTTTTTGAGAATGAGGGGGAGAATAATACAGCCCTGAAATTCAGGGATGGCTTTATCCTTCAGTTCCTTAATGTGAAGGTTATCCTGCTGGGGCTTGCTGCCTTTCCCGGATATTTCCTTCCATACGGAAGCGGTATCGGGAGCATACTCCTTTTTGCGGTGACAATGACCGTTTGCTGTGGTGCCGGCAATCTACTCTGGGCTCTTTTCGGCAGTGTCATCAATCCATTCTATGACAGATGCTACCGGGTAATAAATATAATAATGTCCGCACTCCTTGTATACTGTGCTGTCAGGATGTTATTGTAGATTCTCTTGACGCTTAATGACAATCCCCGTATAATATTTGAATTATGGCGTTTTGATTTCAGCGCGTTACCATTTTACTTTGGGAAAGTGACAGGAGCTATGCAGGTTTATAAAAAGATAATGGGGATAATTACATTGATAGAAGAGGTGGCATTAGCCCTTGCTTCTATTCTGGTACTGGGTCTCACCTTCGGAAACGTGGTTGCAAGATATGTATTCCACCATTCCTGGGGTTTTGCGGAAGAAATCGTTGTTGCAGTCTTCGTGCTTATTTCCCTTCTTGCTGCGGGAGTGGCGGCCGGAACCGGGGATCTCGTAAATCTGGCGCTGGTGCCGGATCATGTGGGACCCGGGACGAAGAAGGTACTGAAGGTCATTTCGACCGTTATCGGCGTAATCTACTCACTGATCCTTGCCTGGCAGGGGTTTGGCAGAATGACTGCAGACCATACCTTCAGCCCCATACTTCATATAAGCAAGAGTATTTTCTGGGCCTTTGTGGTGGCAGGCGGGATTTCCCTTGCCCTTCACTTTATTGAGAACTGTATTGATTTCTGCTTAAACGGATCTGCCGGAGGGGAGGATAAGGCGTGATAGCAGCTATACTTTTTGTTTCATTCTTCATTATGCTGATAATCGGGGTGCCGATAGCCATATGCCTTGGAATGAGTTCGGCACTCACGGTTCTCGTTGCATCAGCAACGGATCCGAAGTTTTCCATGCTGGACTTAAGCATCATAGCCACCAATACCTACACGGGTACCGCGAAATTCCTGCTTCTTGCCATACCCTTTTTCGTACTTTCCGGAAACATAATGGCAAAAGCCGGTATATCAACCCGGCTGGTAAGCTTTATCGATGACTGCGTGGGGCATGTAAGAGGCGGAATGGCAATAGTCTGCGTCATAGTAGCCTGCTTCTTCGGTGCTATTTCGGGATCAGGGCCTGCTACGGTTGCGGCTCTCGGAGCCGTTCTCGTGCCTACGATGATAGAGTCGGGCTTTTCCCCTGCGTTTTCAGAGGGACTTATGGCCACCTCAAGTTCTATAGCCATAGTCATCCCTCCTTCCATTGCCTTTGTAGTATATGCATCCATAGCAAATACCAATGTGGGTGAGATGTTTATGGCCGGCATAATCCCGGGGATTCTTATGGGAGTTGCCCTTGCTGTTGTGGTTCTTATCGAGGTCGGAAGAAAGGGGATAAAACCCGCACATGGGAAGAGGAGCTGGAAGGAGCGCTTCAGGAGCTTTAAGGAGGCCTTCTGGGGACTACTGATGCCTGTTATCATCCTTGGAGGTATCTACGGAGGTATCTTCACTCCCACTGAGGCTGCTGCGGTATCGGTGATCTACGGCCTTATAGTAGGAATGTTTATCTATAAAGAGGTAAAGCTTAGGGATCTCTTCGGTATTATGGTTGATTCAGCAAAGACTACGGGAGGGATAATGCTGATCGTCGCTTCGGCGTCCCTATTCTCATACTGCTGTACTCTTTTCGGGATATCCCAGGCGGCACAGGCGGTTTTGACCAATGTATCCGCGAATAAGGTTGTATTCCTGATCATTGTAAATGTTATTTTCCTCATTGCAGGATGTTTTATTGACGCAAATTCGGCCATGTATATATTTATCCCGATCATGCTGCCGGTTGCGCTGAAGCTTGGCTATGATCCCATTGCATTCGGGATAGTGGCTACGGTCAATCTGGCTATCGGACAGGTGACTCCCCCCGTGGGCGTTAATCTATTCGTGGCCATGGGTCTTAAGATCAAAGACGTGGCTTCCTCTGAGAAAGAAGGAAACGAGGTTTATCATAAAGTTACTCTACCTATGATATCAAAGGCTGTGGTACCTATGATAATCGCATCTTTGATAGTGCTTCTTCTGGTAACCTATGTTCCGGGAGTAAGCCTTTTATTTAAGCAAGTGTAGTAAGAAAGGGAGGAGCTATTAATGAAAAAAGCATTGTCTGTACTGCTTACAATGGCAGTGGCGGTTTCTATGACAGCCTGCGGAGGAGGAGCCCCGGCGGCATCGGGACAGGAAGCTGCTGCTCCGGCTGCAGCTGCGGCCTCTTCGGGAGTTGATTATCAGGACTATGAGTCATCAGACCGTTTTGTTGCAAAAACCGAAGCCGCGAAATACGAAGGAAGTGACGAGTGGCCCGAAACAACCTGGAACTTTGACTGTTCAACGGGAGATACGTCCACATGGGCTCAGGCGGGATACTACTTTAACGCCCTTATGCAGGAATCTACGGGCGGAAAGGTGCATGTTGCGGTATACGCCGGCGAACAGCTCACAAACGGCGACCAGGTTGCGGGAATACAGTCCCTTATGGACGGAAATACGATACAGGTTTCCCTTCACTCAAACCTTATCTATGCGAATTTTGACCCCAGATTCAACGTGGTATCACTTCCATATATCTTCAGTAATTATGATGATGTGGATAAGGTTATGGCAGGAAAGGGCGGAGACAATCTGAAAGCTGTTCTTTCCGAGTACGGACTAAAGTGCGAGGGTATTGCAGAGAACGGATTCAGGCAGATCACCAATTCAAAGAAGCCCATTACCAATGTTTCCGATCTTTCCGATATCAAGATGCGGATATGTTCCAATGATCTCTGTGCGGAGGTCTATAAGGAGTGGGGCTGTGATGCATCCGTTATGAACTGGGCAGAGACATACACAGCTCTTCAGCAGGGTACTGTAGACGGAGAGGAGAATCCCGAGACCGCCATTGCTTCGGCATCGGTTCAGGATGTTCAGGATTACATATCTCTCTGGAATGCATATTATGACTGCCTCTTCTTCTGCATAAACCAGAAAGCTTATGACAGCTTTACCGATGAGCAGAAGGCTGTTATTGATGCAAATGCTGCAAAGGCTGTTGAATACCAGAAGACAATAAACCGTGAGAACGTTGAAGCCCTTGTTTCCGAGTGGAAGGATAACGGAGCAATGGAGGTTACAACCCTTGATGCTATCGACTCCGAATCCTTTAAGAATGCGGCTTCAGGTGCTGTCGGCTGGTATACTGATCAGCTTGTTTCCCAGAAGGGAATGAGCGAAGAAGATGCCGAGGCATATGTTGCTGCCTTTACATCATAAGATTCGGACGCCAAAAGTCACATTTTGATTAAATACGGATTGTTCCGTGCTACGC
>CAMVGV010000021.1 GCA_947167135.1 uncultured Lachnospiraceae bacterium | reverse complement strand
GCCTTTCAGGCCGGGCTTCGGCTCGGACGCGCCACCGGCGCCTCCTCTCGCGGCTCCGCCTCTCGGCCTCGCCGTTCGACTCCCCTGACTCCATCAAAAAACAGGCCTTTCGGCCTGTTTATGATGGAGTAGAGGGGAGTCGAACCCCTGTCCAAAAAACCATTCCCTGTCCTTCTACTATCATAGTGCATTATTTGGGATTCCCTCCGCCTTACGGCAATGCACAGCCTTAAGGGTTCGGTAGCTTCATATTACGCCCTATGACTCAAAGCTTTGCCATAGTCGTTTCCTGTGATGATGACGCCGGTAAACGGGACCACAGGTAGAACCGTGCCGACGGCGGCTGCGCTTAGGCAGCTGCTAACGCGTAATTATCGTCTGCGTTTAAATTTAAGTTTGGGTTTTTACGTGAACCTCCCACGGATAGCTTCTCCAGCTGCAGGAATCCTGTCGAAACCAGTACTACCCCGTATTTAATTTATATATGACCATTTGAATCCACCATATTTATCGGCGGATCATATAGGAATTATAAGACTAAAATATAAACATTTCAATAAACTAATAGTTAAGATCCTTCGCTAACGCTCAGGATGACAGGTAAGAAGAAAGATCCTTCGCTAACGCTCAGGATGACAAATCGGATGGCAAACCGGATGGCAAACCGGATGACAAATCGGATGGCAAGCAGTTCCCGCAGCTTTATCTGAAGGAAGCCTTGAACTCCCTCTCTGCCTCGCGCTTTGCGTCCTTCTTTGCGATGCTCTCTCTCTTATCATAGAGCTTCTTTCCTTTGGCGAGGCCTATATTTACCTTAACCTTTCCTTCCTTAAAGTAAACCTCCAGAGGAACCAGGGTGTAGCCCTTCTCCTTAAGCTTCTGGTCAAGCTTCAATATCTCATTCTTATGTGCGAGTAGCCGCCTTGTTCTTAAGGGGTCCTTATTGAAGATATTGCCCTTTTCGTAGGGCGAAATGTTCATACCCTCGACAAAGAGCTCCCCGTGCCGGACAAACACATAGGCTTCCTTTATGCTGCAGTGTCCTGCCCTTATTGATTTTACCTCGGTCCCGAAAAGCTCTATGCCGGTCTCCAGCTGCTCCTCCACAAAATAATCGTGGAAAGCCTTTTTATTATTTGCTATAAGCTTTTTTCCTTCGTTCTTTTTTGATGGCATTTTTTATATCTCTCTTTTTCTCTGTTTTACCTGCTTCCCGGTCATCCGTTATCAGTGCAAAATCTATAGTCCTCATATCTTTATCGGCAGACAGGACCTTTACTTTTACCGCATCACCCATTCTAAAGATCCTGCCAGTGTTCTTTCCTCTGACCTCCATCATTATCTCGTTAAAAACATAAAAGTCATCGGAAATGTCATTTAAGCGTACCATACCCTCAACGGTATCGGGAAGCTCCACATATATCCCATGGGAAGTAACCCCTGAGATCACACCCTCATATTCATCTCCTACGTGGTCAAGCATGTATTCCACTTTTTTCAGCTTTTCCACATCCCGTTCTGCCTCATCGGCTCTTCTCTCCCTTTGACTTGACTTGAGCGAGACCTGAGGAAGTATCGCATCATAATGGGATATCCTGACACCGTTCATACGCCCTCTCAGCATATCCTTAAGTATCCTGTGTATCTGAAGATCCGGATAGCGTCTGATGGGGGAGGTAAAGTGACAGTAATACTTATCTGCAAGCCCGAAATGCCCGACCGCTTCGGTAGTATATTTTGCCTGTCTCATTGACCGAAGCGTCATCCTTGCGATAAGGCCTTCCTCCGGCGTTCCTTCAATGCTGTTTAAGAGCTTCTGTATTTCCTTCGGATGTATACCGTCACGGCTTATCTTCATTGAAAAACCAAGGTTAATCACAAAATCCCTCAAGGCTTTTATTTTCTCGGGATCAGGCTCCTCATGTGTCCTGAAAACAAAGGGAAGCTCCTGAAAACAGGAGTATTCGGCAACCGTCTCATTTGCAGCGAGCATGAAACTCTCTATCATCTTTGTGGCGACATTTGAAAGTCTCGGCTCCAGTCTGTCCACCCGTCCTCTTTCATCCAGGATTACTTTTGTTTCCGGAAAGTCAAAGTCAATGGCTCCCCTTTTTTTCCGCATGGATATCAGTATGGCGGAAAGCCTTTCCATATCCTTAAGCATTGGCAAAAGAAAGGCACATTCTTCCTTCAGTTCCTCCGAAGCCGTTCCCCGAAGGAGATCCTTTACCTCATTGTACGACATTCTGCGGTCGGAATTTATCACACTTTCGCAGATATCTGACTGTATCACCCTTCCCTTTCCGTCAAGCTTCATTAGACAGGAAAGAGTCAGTCTGTCCTCCCTCTCATTCAGCGAACAGCATCCGTTTGAAAGGGCAGTGGGAAGCATCGGGATGACTCTGTCCGGAAAATACACGCTCGTGCCCCGTTCAAAAGCCTCCCTGTCAAGAGCTGAATTCTCCTGAACATAATTAGCCACATCGGCAATATGCACTCCAAGATCGAAATTCCCGTCCTCATCTATTGAAAGACTTACGGCATCATCCAGATCCCTCGCATCCTCTCCGTCTATCGTAACGGTTAAAAGACCCCTCAGATCGCGTCTTCCTGCCATATCTGCATCCGACACGGGTTTAGCCACGTTATCAGCCTGTTTAAGAACATTCTGTTCAAATTCCCCCGGAAGGCCATATGATCTTATCACCGACTCGATATCGACCCCGGGATCATCCTTCATACCGATAAGCTCGGTTATCCTGCCCTCACAGTTATGAAATCTGTCTCCGTATTTCTCAATGTGGACTACAACCTTCATTCCATCCGGAACAGACATCCGGCTGTCAGACGGAATAAATATATCATCAGTTATTTTATTATCATCGGGTATTACGAAGCCGTATGAACCCTTTTTACTGGCTGATTCATACGTTCCCACAACATCGGTTACCGCTCTCGATATTATGTTGACTATAATACCCTCCGGCCTGTGCCGTTTCCTTTCTATCCGGACTTCCACCGTGTCGCCGTTCATGGCTCCAAGAGTATCGTCACCTCTGATAAAAATATCCTTGTCACGGTTCTCGACTATGACAAAGCCGAAGCCTCCGGCGTGGGCTTCAAAGGATCCAATAAGCTTCGGAGGTGAAAGCTTTAATAACCCGCGGCGGCTAATGATGATATCTCCATCATCTGCCAGTGAGTTTATTACGGCTTTGAAGTCGCTGCGTTCATTCTTCGGAACCAGCATAAGCTCTGCCATATCCTTTATCCTCATCGGAGCATAAAGATCACTCTCCATAAATTCAAGGATCATGGCTTTTCGGTTTTCAAACAGCTTATTATCAGTCATAGAATTAGTTAAACTCGCAAACGCTTCGCTTTTTGCTCGTTATAAAATCGCTGCTGACGCAGCTCTCCGGGTACGGGGCTTATAACCCCGCACCCGAAATCAAGATATTCCCACCACCTAAAGGTGGTGGGTTATCTTGATTATTTTATATATCATCCTTCCTGTGGCACCGCCCGCTCCTATAGCGACACCTGTTACCGCAGGAATAAAAACCCCGCCTGCAATTCACGGGCGGGGTCAAAATCATTCTGGAAAATGTTTTCCGGGATCCTGTCTTATCAGAAGAACTTCATATTCAGCACTACCGATAAAACGAAAAAGAGAACAGCCAGCACTCTGGTTATCTTTATCAGCATCCCTTCCATGGAATGTCCCTTATTCCTTCCCCAATATGTATCCGCAGCGCCCTGAATGGCTCCGAGGCCTGCACTCTTTCCTTCCTGCAGAAGCACTATCGCGGTAAGTCCCACACATACAAGCATAAATATAACGGAAACAAAAACTCTCATTTTCTTTTTTTACTCCTTAAACTACTTCACCTGTTTTTGACAGACAAAAGAAAGGATAACACTTCTTTATGGATAAAGCAAGAGTATCACCGGTTATTTTTTGATAAGAAGGGATTCTCCCGTCATTTCCTCAGGCTTCTCAAGGCCCATACACTCGATCAGGGTGGGAACGATATCGCAGAGCTTTCCCCCCTCCTTAAGTCCGTAGCCCTCATCATAATTGACAAGTATGAAGGGGACGGGGTTTGTGGTATGCGCTGTATAGGGCTCTCCCGTTTCGTAATCTATCATCTGCTCCGCATTTCCGTGATCCGCGCAGATAAACATCACTCCGTCCATCTCCTTAACCGCATCAACTGCTTTTCCGACACAGGTATCAACGGTCTCGATGGCTTTGATAGCGGCACTTTCAACTCCTGTATGTCCAACCATGTCCGGATTTGCGAAGTTTATGATGATCACATCATATTTCCCCGATTTTATCGCTTCCACCAGCTTTTCACATACGCCGGGAGCACTCATCTGGGGCTTCAGGTCATAGGTTGCCACATCCTTCGGGCTGTTAACGAGAATCCTGTCCTCTCCCGGGTTTGGCTTTTCCACCCCGCCGTTAAAGAAGAAGGTTACATGTGCGTACTTCTCTGTCTCGGCGATACGGCACTGCTTCATTCCGAGAGACGATAAATACTCTCCGAAGGTATTATTTATCTCCTGCTTCTTGAACGCGATCTCCTTATTTTTGATCAAAGGATCGTAGTCGGTAAAGCAGACGTATGTCACCTTTTTCCTCGGTCCCCTGTCAAACTTGTCAAATTCATCATCACAGAAGCAGTGTGTTATTTCCCTTGCCCTGTCCGGCCTGAAATTGTAGAAGATTATGGAATCTCCGTCATTAATGGTGGCAATGGGCTTTCCGTCCTTCTTTACCACAAAAGGAACAACGAATTCATCCGTAATATCCTTGTCATAAGAAGCCTGGATACCCTCCGTTGCCGACTCCGCTTCCTCGCCTATACCCTGAGTCAGCGCGATATAGGACTTCTGAACCCTGTCATAATTATTATCCCTGTCCATGGCGTAATATCTGCCATGTACGGATGCCACCTCGCCGACTCCGATCTCCGCCATCTTCTTCTCCAGATTTTCCACATATTCCTTGCCCGATGCGGGAGGCGTGTCACGTCCGTCAAGGAAGCAGTGAACGTAGACCTTCTTTAAGCCCTCTCTCTTTGCAAGCTCCAGAAGACCGTAAATATGCGTATCGTGGCTGTGAACACCGCCGGGGGATACAAGACCGTAGCAGTGGAGGCTGGAATCATTCTTTTTCACATTCTCCACAGCCTTTAACAGTGCTTCATTTTTAAAGAAGTCGCCGTCCTCGATCTCCTTGCTTATGCGGGTGAGCTCCTGATAGATGATCCTTCCGGCTCCCATATTCATATGACCGACCTCGGAATTACCCATCTGGCCGTCGGGAAGTCCCACCGCAAGACCGCTGGCATAGCCCTTTACAAAGGGGTACTCCTTCATAAGGTTGTCGATAACGGGTGTTTTTGCTGCGTAAACCGCATTGTGCTCGTGGTTTTCATTTAAGCCGAAGCCGTCCATTATCAGAAGAACTGCAGGTTTTTTACCCATAATAATATTTCCTTTCTTACTTTTTATTCTCGTGATATTCTTTTTCAGTGTTTACATTCCAAATATCCCTCTTGTCGGTCTTTCCCTCAAGGATACTGTCCACCGTAAGGAAGGAGGTCATCATGGAATGATCGATATTATTGTATCTATGCTGTCCGTTCCTTCCGACACAGAAAAGATTGGTAAAGCCGTTAAGGAATGACACCACTTCATCTATTCTATCATAGCTGTCAAAATATGCGGGATATGCCTTTTTTACCCTTTCCACATGGCTGTCGAGAACGTCATCGGGAGAGTCTATAAGTCCCATTTTCACAACCTCTGAGACCGCAAAGCGGGTAAACTTATCATCGCTTAAGCTCCACAGCCTGTCTCCTTCGTTGGCAAAGTATTCGAGCCCTATCCATAACGTGTTCTTCAGATCCTTAACAAGGTAAGGCGACCAGTTGTTGTAGATCTGGAAGCGCCCGAGCTTTACGCTTCTCTCATGTACATAGACCCAGTTATCCGGCACAATATTGGAAACCGTACGTATCCTCGTCTCGTTTTTTAGGTTTATCTTCGGAACCAGTATCCCTAAGGTCATATAATCCCTGTAGGGCAGGTCTGAGGCTATTTCCTGTATTCCCCTCGGGACATCATTCATGCCCTCCACGAGATCCTTTATCGGCATCGAGGAGATGACATAATCCGCTTCAAGGAAGTGCTCCGTACCGTTTTTTACATACGTAACACCCTTTACAAGACCTTCCTGAATGCTTGTCTTTACGGCAACCGCCCTTGCCTCTCTTATGATCTCTCCGCCCATAGCCTCTATTTCGGAGGCTGTCACATCCCAGAGCTGTCCGGGGCCGAGCTTCGGGTAGGAAAAGGACTCGATAAGTGAGGTTTCAACATGGCGGTTTCCGCTTCCGGGAAGGAGCTTTGAAAATACGTCCTTTATGATCGCCACTATGGAAAGACCCTTCACCCTCTGGGCGCCCCAGCTCGGATCTATGTCCCTTGGATGCCTTCCCCAGAGATTTTCCGTATAATGTTCGAAAAACATGGAATAGAGCTTTTTCCCGAAACGGTTGATATAGAAGTCCTCCAATGACCTTTCCGGTCTCTTGTGGAGAAGGGAGAACAGATAGGAAAAGCCAACCTGAAGTGTGGTTAAGAAACCCATATTTATAAAGGTTTCCGGCTTTAAGCTTATGGGATAATCAAAAAACCTTGAATTAAAGAGGATCCTGGAAACCCGGTTACGGTTAAGCATGACCCTGTCTTCTTTCTCGGGATCGGGTCCTCCTTTTTTAAGCTTCTTCCTGTTACCCAGGATAATATCGTCGTAGGCGGGAGCACCCTGCATAGGAAGCATATTCTCCCACCATTGATTGACCCTTTCAACCTTCGAAAAAAAGCGGTGGCCGCCCATATCCATGCGGTTTCCCTTGTAGTTCACGGTTTTTGAGATGCCGCCCATATCAGTGCTCTCTTCAAGGACGGTTACGCTGTATTCCCCGCCGCCTCTTTTCAATAGCTCATATGCTGCCGTAAGTCCCGCGGGACCGGCACCGATTATAAGCGCTTTCTTCATCCGAGCACCTTCTTATAATATTTCATGTTTTCCGCAATATCTCCGCCGAAAACGGCTGATCCCATAACTATCACATTTGCACCGGCATCAAGGACGGTATGTATGGTTTCTTTATTTATTCCTCCGTCAACCTCTATATTAAGCTCCGGCTTCAGCTTTTCTGCACGCTGACGTAATATCCTTATCTTTTCGGTGCACTCTCCGATATAGCTCTGTCCGCCGAAACCGGGATGAACCGTCATTATAAGCACCATATCCGCAAGCTTTATTATGTCGTCCTTAAGCTCCTCTAAAGGAGTCTCGGGATTTATGGCGATACCCGCCTTCTTTCCCTCGGAGTGAATGAGTCCTATTGTACGTTCCGGATCCCTGTCAGCCTCCAGATGAAAGGTTATGCCATCCGCACCGGCTTCTATAAAATCCTTAATGTATCTCACCGGATCGACTATCATAAGATGCACATCAAAAAAAAGGCTGCTCTTCCCTCTAATGGACTTTATGACCGGCATCCCGAAGGAAATACTGGGTACAAAGCTACCGTCCATAACGTCTATATGAAGATAATCCGCCCCTTCTCTTTCAACGCATTCAATATTGCTTCCCAGGATGTTGAAATCCGCCGACAGAATAGAGGGTGAAAGCAGCTTATTCATTGTATTCTTAAGAATATCTCCTTTTTTGTGATAACTCATTATAGAAAAGTACGTAGGATTCATACCGTTCCCTTGGTATATATCCCTCCGAGAGCTTCCTTTTTACGCCGCAGTCCGGCTCATTAATATGAGAGCAGCCTATATAATAACACTCGTTCTTGTATCTTTCGATCTCGGGAAAAAGACCATCAAGTGAAGCGGCCTCCAGACCGTCAAACTCCAGTGATGAAAAGCCGGGAGTATCTATGATGAAGCTGCCCTCTTCTATCTCGATAAGCTCCGTATGTCTGGTGGTCTGCTTTCCCCTTCCGGTCTTCCGGCTTAAGTCTCCGGTATTCATCAGCTCCTTACCTGACAAAGCATTGATAAGGGATGATTTCCCGGCGCCGGAAGGTCCGGCCACTGTGGTGAGCTTATTCCGCAAAAGCTCTCTCACCTCATCTATTCCGCTATACTCCAGAGCGCTTGTAAACAGAAGCTTCACACCGGCGTTTCTGTATATATCCCTGAAACCTTCAATATCCTCTTCGTTTCCCAGGTCATCCTTATTAAATACCAGTATTACCGGGATCCTCTTACTCCGCATCCCTATGAGAAAGCGGTCCAGAAGCTCCGTAGCAGGCTCCGGTGTGTGAAGTGCAAATATCACGAGTGCCTGATCCACATTTGCAACCCTTGGCCGGATAAGGAAATTCTTCCTCTCAAGTATTTCCGTGACGTTACCTTCCACATCATCCGTTTCCGTAAGATCGAATAGTACACGGTCACCCACAAGGGGAGTGATATTGTTCCTTCTGAATACTCCCTTTGCCCTGCACTGGAATACTCCGGAGCCTTCAGAAGGGCTGTTGCTGATTTTTTCATCTCTGTCCGGCTTTACGTAATAAAACCCGGACATAGCCTTGATTATCTGTCCCCTGTATGCCATCCTAACCCCCGGATCCTTCCGGATGTCCAAGGTCTTATAGTATCATTCTGCCGTAAAATTAACGACCTGGGTCACTGTCTGCGGCGTTTCCTTTGTATCGTTTACTATCTGTCCGTTATCGTCCTCATATTCCACGTTTTCATAGGTGGAATAGGTTATAGCCATCACTCCCGAAGGTGCCGTAACACCCGATATTGTAACCTGGACAGGGAAGGAAGCTACCGGCTGGGAGTAAAGAACCGAATTATCCACACTTGATGTAACCGTGATCTGTGCCGGAGTTCCCTCGGTATAGCCCTCGGGAGCTGCCACATCAATGCTTCCCCCAAAGGTTCCGGGTCCCTTACTTACCTTGAAGCTCACGCTGGTACTGTCTCCTACGGTGGCTCCTGCTTCCGGGGACTGTGAGATTACGACCCCTGCTGCCACTGTGGCCGAGTTTTCCTCATTTACTTCGCCAAAGGAGATATCTGCAGCCGCCAGAGCCGCCTTTGCGGCGATTTCCGTCATACCCACAAGATCCGGAACGGTTTTCGTGGCAGCAGCCTTCGCACCGCTGCTTATGACGATCAGCACCTGGCTGCCTTCCTCTGCCTGGCTTCCTCCGGCCGGATTCTGTGAAATAACGTTGCCCGCTTTAACCTCATCGCTCTCCGCTTCACTTTCTGCCACAGTGAAACCCGAGCTCTCAAGCTTAACACGGGCTTCCGCCTTTGAAAGACCGGAAATATCGGGAACCTCCACACCGTCTTCTCCTGTGCTTACGGAGAGGATAACGGTGGCGCCCTGTTCCACCTGATCTCCGGGATTGATGATATTCCCGTCCTCATCACTTACCTGTATCACACAGCCCTTCTCTATATCGGAGGAGGGCCTGTTTTCACTTGTGACCACAAGCCCAAGGGCAGTAAGCTTCGTTTTCGCATCGGCAAATACGATACCGCTCACCTCCGTCATGGTAACCTTTTCGCCATCCTGTGACTCCTCGGTATAGAGCTCGGTGGATGCTTCATCCGTAGGAACGGAGCTAAGAAGTCCGCTGTACTTTCTCACAAAAACAATAATTATTACGATGAGGATAATGACCGCAATGACCGCGAGAACCGTCATCATGGTCTGCATTCCGGGATCCAGATCGTCATCATCATAATCATCGTCATCATCGCTGAGCCTCCGTTGTCTCTTTCTCGCGGAAGCGGCTCTTTCGGAAGCATCCCGTTCTGAACGGATCCGCTCCTTTCTCCTGTCTTCTTTCTGACTCCTTCCGGTGATGAAGGATTCAGCCTTACTCCTGGCACTTCTTCCCGTTTTCTTCTGGACAGGCTTTTTTTCCTTCCTTACCCGTCTCTCCCTTCTCGGGAAGTCGTCATCATAATCATCATCTTCATCCGGATAGTCGTCCTCATATCCATCCCGGACATCCTTGTCGTAGTCAGGGGTACGGTCCTTGCGCTTCTCCTCTTTATCCCTGACGTGTCTGGATATGGCATAAGCCTTCAGTACATCATCATTAAGGTCAACGGAACCCGTCTGCCTCTTTATATCCTCCTGCTCATTATCAGTGACGAGCTTTGTGGCGCCTCCGGCAATATCCTCATTCCCGATGCGTCTCACGAAGTTGTCCTCCGGATTGGTAAGGGATCTTTTCAGATCTGCAATAAGCTCGGTCATGGTTGAATAACGCCTGTCCGGATTCTTTTCCGTGGATTTATAGATGATCTGCTGGACACTGACAGGTATATCATCCACGTAGTCTCTGGGATCCGGCATGGGCTCCTGTATCTGCTTAATGGCAATTGAAACCGTAGTCTCCCCGTCAAAAGGCACTCTTCCGGTCACCATCTCGAAAAGCACTATACCCAGGGAATAAATATCGCTCTTTTCATCGGAATATCCGCCCCGCGCCTGCTCCGGTGAAGTATAATGCACCGACCCCATCACGTTTGACGTAATGGTATCACTGGTTGCGGCTCTTGCTATACCGAAGTCAGTAACCTTTACCTTTCCTTCCTTGGAAATAATGATGTTCTGGGGCTTCACATCCCTATGAATTACATGGTTTAAGTGCGCAGCCTCCAGTCCCATGGAAACCTGTATTGTAATGCTCACGGCCTCCTTGACGGAAAGGCGGAGCTTCTTTTCAATGTAGTGCTTCAGGGTGATGCCCTCTACAAGCTCCATTACTATATAGTAAAGTCCATCCTGCTGGCCTACGTCATAAACGTTTACTATATTCGGATGTATGAGCGCTGCAGCCGACTGGGCTTCTGTACGGAATTTCGCAACAAAATTCCGGTCCTCCGAGTACTCACTCTTCAAGACCTTTACGGCAACAAAACGATCCAGCCGGTGATCCTTCGCCTTATAGACGTCGCTCATTCCGCCTGCACCGATCTTACTTATTATTTCATAGCGCTCTCCAAGGAGCATTCCTTCTCTTAACATAGCCTTTCGTTCCGGTCCTCTGGGGAAAAACCGTTATATCTCCTCTGCAAAGGGTTCTATCACAATGACGCCGATATTATCCTTGCCGCCGTTCTTATTTGCAGCCTTGATAAGGGCATAGACCATGCCCGCCACGTCATTCTCACCTTCCATTACCATACGGATATCCTGGTCCTCCACCATATTGGAAAGTCCGTCCGTGCACATAAGTATCCTGTCCCCCTCCTGAAGATGCATATCAAAGAAGTCGATCTTCAGATCCGGGGCAGCGCCAATAGCGCGCGTTATTATATTCTTGTCGGGATGTACCCTGGCTTCTTCCTTATCTATCCTGCCGGCCATAACCATTTCCTCCACCAGGGAATGATCCCTTGTGATCTGGACGATATCGTCATTGACCAGATAAAGCCGGCTGTCACCCACATTTGCCACATAGATATAGTCATCCACTATGGTGGCTGCCACGATAGTGGTTCCCATGCCTTCATATTCGGGCTTTTTTTCCGCTTCTTCTATAAGTGCGTTATTGGCCTTTTCGATGGCTTCTCTTAATATCCTGATGGGGGTATCCTGCTCCGACACCTTTATGGCATCCACAACGGTGCGCGTAGTAAAAGAAGAGGCAAAATCACCGGCAGCATGGCCGCCCATGCCGTCTGCCACGATAAAAAGGTTTGGAAGGCTTCCCACCGGATTTTCCGATGAGAATACGAAGTCCTGATTGATTTGTCGTTTTCTGCCCACGTCGGTAGCGGAAAAAGTCTTAAACATGAAAAACAGCCTCCAGGTGCTTCCGCCGCAGTTGTCCGCAGGCACCATCTATATCTCTGCCCATTTCTCTCCTAATAGTAACATTAATTCCGTTTTTTTCAAGCTCGGTTTTGAAGTCGGAAGCCCTCCTGCCGCTGCTGCCCCGAAGTGCACGCTCCCTGACGGGGTTTACGGGGATAAGGTTTACATGGCAGTTCAGCCCCTTCAGGAGCCCGGAAAGCTCTGCCGCATCCTCAGGCGTATCATTTACATCCCTGGCAAGGGCATATTCGAAGGTGATTCTCCTGCCGGTCTTTTCATAATAATACTTTACTGCCTCCATAAGATCTGTAACGCTGTATTTATTTGCTATCGGCATAAGGCTGCGTCTCTTTCCGTCATTCGGCGCGTGCAGTGAGATAGCGAGTGTTATTTGTTTTTTAAGCTCTGCAAGACGCCTTATCTCAGGCACCAGGCCGCAGGTACTGACCGTGATATGCCTTTCCCCGATATTGAGCCCTTTTTCATCAGTTATTATCTCCAGAAACTTAAGGAGGGCATCGTAATTATCCAGCGGCTCACCGCTTCCCATGATAACGATATTGGATATTCTTTCCCCGCTTTCTCTCCGGATGGAATAGACCTGATCCAGCATTTCGGAAGGGGTCAGATTTCTAATGCATCCGTCCAGGGTTGATGCGCAGAAGCGGCAGCCCATGCGGCAGCCCACCTGTGATGAAATGCATACGCTGTTCCAATCCCTGTACCTCATCCAAACGGACTCTATTACGTTTCCGTCGGAAAGGCCGAAGAGATATTTTTTCGTGCCGTCCTCTTCCGAGGTCTGGATGTCAACGGTTTCAAGGGCTGTATACTCTGCTTCGCTTTTTAAGAGCTCTTTTACGGTTTTCGGGATATTGCTCATTTCCCCGGGATTTCTTGCCAGACGTGAATGCATCCAGGAAAAAAGCTGCTCTGCCCGGTACCTCTTCTCACCCTTCTCCAGTATGAAATTTGTAAGCTCTTTCATATTGAGAGACTTAATATCGATCATGCAGCCTCACCTGTTTTCCATCCATCCTGAGGGCTTCTTATTTTGTCATCCTGAGGCTTCAGCCCGAAGGATCTTTCCCTCAAATGTCATCCTGAGAGCTTCTTAATTTTGTCATCCTGAGGGCTTCAGCCCGAAGGATCTTTCCTCAAATGTCATCCTGAGGGCTTCTTAATTTTGTCATCCTGAGGGCTTCAGCCCGAAGGATCTTTCTTTCCAAGCGGTCATGAAAGATTCTTCGCTTCGCTCAGAATGACAATATACGGTACCGTCTTTTATGTAAACCGCATAATAAAACCCGTCGCCCTCACCCTCTCCGGGGAGTATCAGCTTTTCTTTGATCCTATGGTACCCAAAGCTCTCCCTGATCCAGCTGTCCTGCTCCTCCGTTTCCTCCCGGGTCACGGTACAGACCGAAAAAATAAGACAGCCCCCGCGCTTAAGAAAACAGTCCGCATTTATAAGAATATCCCTTTGCAGCTTCTTAAGGGCAGGTATATCCTCCGGCTGCACCCTGTATTTCAGGTCATTTTTCCTTCCGGTCACACCCAGACCGGAGCAGGGGAGATCCGCGATCACAAGATCATAGCTCTCCCTGTCTTCGTCAGGAATATCTGTGTCCGAAGCATCAAGAACAGCTGTTTTTATTAAGTCCAGGCCAAGTCTTTCCCTATTTTCTTCAATAAGAAGCCGCTTTGTTTCGGAAATATCCCGGGACTCAACAAAAAAAGCATCCCTTCCGGGAAAAAGGCTACGTTCCTTCCTTTCACTCCTGTATGCGGTCAGTATCTCGGCACTGTGGCAGGATTTACCTCCCGGGGCAGCGCAGAGATCAAGTATCCTGAAGCTTTCAGGTCTGTCTTTATATAAGATCTCCCTGATCTCATCCCCTATTGACATAGAGCTTATATCCTGAACGGAAAAAAATCCTTTCTCAAACTCTGCAAGAGAAGAGAGATCCCCAAAACCGCTTATGGAAAAGGCGTATGGACGGTTTCCGACCTTCGAAAGCTCCAGTCCCTTTTCTCTAAGCCTCTTTTCCAGCTCATCCGGCTTTATCCTCGTGATATTTGTTCTTATGTAAACCGGTTGTCTTTCTACAAAAGAACGGATTATGTCAACCGCTTTATCCGCTCCGTATTCATCACGAAGCTTCTTAAAGATCCATTCCGGACATGAATATTTTATATGCGGCTCCTTTATGCTCTCAACATCAAAGCCCTCTCCTGCGATACGTCTCAAAACAGCGTTCACAAAGCCCGAAAGCCCTGACATATGTCTTTTCTTCACAAGGCGGACCGATTCGGAGCATACGGCATGCGGAGGAACAGCATCCATAAATAACAGTTGATACGTTCCCATTCTAAGGAGATTTCTTATAAGAGGCTTCATTCTGCCGGTCTCTACATTGGAAAAGCGGTCGATCACATAGTCCAATGTGATCCGCCGCTCCACTGTTCCCTCAGAGAGTATCTTTATAAAAGCTCTGTCCTTCTTATCGGGATAATCCCCTGTCAAAAAAACATCCTGGATTACAGAATTCAGCTTCTCTCCGCTTTTTTCATATTTAAGGAGGATGTCGAGAGCCGTCTCCCGTAGATCTTTCTTCCCGTTAGTCACGCCTACGGTTTCCTCCAAAAAGGATAAGAAGCCTTAAGAGCTGCAAAATGGAGGCTGCTGCAGCTGCAACATAGGTAAGTGCCGCAGCCGACAGCACTTCTTTCGTGCATTTCAACTCTTCGGTAGAAAGCATTCCGTTACTTTCAAGCTGTACCAAAGCTCTCTTACTTGCATCAAATTCCACAGGAAGGGTAACGAGCTGGAATAATACCGCCAGCGAAAATAGCCATATCCCTATCGTTATAATCGTGTGACCCATACTTCCCATGAAGAGACCGATAATGCAGATAGGAAGACCCAGCTTGGATCCGAAATTTGCGGCAGGCACCAGGGCCGCCCTTATGGAAAGGGGAAGATAACCGTCCGCATGCTGCATAACATGTCCGCACTCATGTGCTGCCACACCGATAGCCGCCACCGATCCTGAACCGTAGACCGAATCCGAAAGATTTACCGTTTTTCTTGCAGGATTATAGTTATCTGTCAGTTCTCCGGGGATATGCTGTACAGAAACATCAGTTATTGTATTCCTTCTCAGTATCTCTTCCGCAGCCATTGCCCCTGTAATACCGCTTCCCGAGCGGATCTGAGAGTATTTTCTAAAGGTCGAGTTGACTTTGGCCGAAGCCGCCATGGATAAAATAGCGCCTATTATTACTAAAATATAGGTCCAGTTGTATGTGAGGGAATATAATCCCATTGGGTAATACATTTTTTTATTCTCCTTTCAAAATATCGCCTGTTTTTATCTTCATGCCGAGCAAAAAATCGTGTGAGGACATTCTTTTCTTCCCCTCCAGCTGCAATTCTTCAATAACGAGTGCACCGTTTCCACACTTTACCGTAAAATCATCTTTTGTAACGCTTATTATTTCTCCGGATTTTACCGTATCATCTGTAATATTATTCTCTGTAACACGTGCTTTCCATATTTTTAAGGTTTTTTCACCGTATTTTGTCCACGCACTGGGCCAGGGATTCAAAGCCCGGATCATCCTCTCCAGCCTAACCGCATCCCCGGAAAAATCCAAACGCCCGCTATCCTTTTTCAAAAGTGCTGCATATGACGATTTTGAGTTGTCCTGGGGAACAAAAGCAGCTTTTCCATCTCTTAAATCCGATACAGCCTGAATCACCAGGGATGCCCCTAATTCAGCCAGCTTATCAAAAAGACTGCCCCCTGTCTCATCCGGAGCGATTGGGATACTGCGCTTGAGAATAATATCCCCCGTATCAAGCCCTTCATCCATCCGCATTATGGTAACACCAGTTTCCTTTTTCCCATCCATAATGCAGCTCTGAATTGGTGATGCTCCTCTGTATTCCGGAAGAAGGGAGGCGTGTATATTGATACATCCATACTTCGGGATCTCAAGTATCTCCTTTGAAAGGATCTGACCGAAGGCCGCTACTATTATAAGATCCGGTGCCTTCTCCCTGATATGCTGTACAGCGTAGGCTTCCTTTACCTTTTCCGGCTGAAAAACCTCTATTCCCTTCTCCAGGGCATATTCCTTGACGGGGCTTATGGCTATCCCCTTTCCCCTGCCCTTTGCTCTGTCAGGCTGGGTGACTGCCATCACGACGTCCTCCCCGCTTTCGGAAAGCTTTCGGAGTGCTGCGGAGGCGAAATCCGGAGTTCCCATAAAGACGATACGCATTTACTCACTCTCCTCTTCCGTTACCGCTTCCATTTCCTCCACGTCGTGCAGTCCGTCCTCTGCCAGATCTACATAAAGCTTTCCGTCCAGATGGTCAAGCTCATGACATATAGCCCTAGCCAGAAGCTCTGTTCCTTCAAGCTCCTTCTGCTCCATATTCTCGTCATAATATGAGACCCTGGCATAATTCGGTCTCGTTACCACACCATACTTGCCCGGTACGGAAAGACAGCCCTCATTTCCTCTCTGCTCTCCGCTGGTTTCCAAAAGAACCGGATTTATCAGTACATGCGGGTCTTCCCCGATATCGATTACGATTATCCTCTTCAATATCCCGATCTGCGGAGCCGCAAGTCCCACACCGTCCGCTTCATACAGGGTTTCAAACATATCATCGATCAGTTCTCTTACCCTTGGCGTTACCTCTTTAACTTCCCTGCACTTCTTCTGCAGGATCTCGTCACCGATCTCCCTTATCTGTCTCAAAGCCATTATCTGTCAATTACCTCATTTCATTTTTCTTCACAACGGATCAAAGTCATATGACACAAAGGTATCATATCTATTTTCATCACGCCTGTTATTTTCTATCTTTTCCCTTATTTCCGTAAGCTTTCCGTAGTCTCCGTCCCTGATATAGAAAACCTCGCGGAAAACATCCTTTATTTTCGAGATCACATCCGGTGCAGGTCCTATCACCTGATGGGGCTGCCCTTCTTTCCCGGCGGAGATACTTTCCCCTTCCGAAAGTCCTGATCCTTCCCCTCCGGAAGATCCGGATCCCTCCCCTGCGGAAAGTACGTATCCATCCCCTGCGGAAAGGCTTCCCCTTGCCAGACCGGCAAGGCGGGCGGCCTCCATTTTTACCTTTTCCTCATCCCTGCCCTCAATAAGAACCTTCAGAAGATGTGAAACCGGAGGGTAGGACATAAGCTCCCTGAACATTATCTCTTTTGAATAAAACATATTATAATCCTGTTGGGCTGCGGCTTCAATACTGTAATGCTCCGGTTCGTAGGTCTGTATCACCACCTCCCCGGCACTCTTCCCCCTTCCGGCTCTTCCCGCTGCCTGGGTAAGAAGATCAAAGGTGCGCTCGGCGGACCGATAGTCCGAGGAGTTTAAGGAGAGATCCGCAAGTATTATTCCCACAAGGGTTACAAGCGGAAAGTCATGCCCCTTTACTATCATCTGGGTTCCTATCAGGATATCAGCCTTGTGATCCTTAAAGTCTGACAGTATCCTGTCATAGTCATCCTTATGTCTTACCGTGTCCCCGTCCATCCTTAAGATCCGTACATCCGGAAAAAGCTTACTTACCCCCTCCTCAATCTGCTCGGTTCCTGCTCTCATACCTCCAATGTACTTTGAACCGCATACAGGGCAGACTTTCACGGCTTTCTCCCTGTAGCCGCAGTAGTGACAGGTCAAAAAACCGTCCCTGTGTGAGGTTAATGACACATCACAATGCGGACATTTCATCACGTGGCCGCAGCTTCTGCAGCTGATAAAGCCCGAATACCCTCTCCTGTTTAAGAAAAGCATTACCTGCTCATTCTTCCTTAGCCTGTCAGCCATAAGCTCCTGAAGCTTCAGGGAAAACATGGAACGGTTTCCTTTTCTCAATTCATTCCTTAAGTCAACGATACTTACCTCAGGGAGACTCCCTCCGGTAGGGCGTTTTTCCATGGTGAAAAGCCGGTACTCTCCCCGCCTTGCCCTGTACTCCGCATCAACGGAGGGTGTGGCAGAGCCGAGGACAAGCATTGCGCCCGCGTTAAATGCCCGTTCCCCTGCAGTCTCCCTTGCGTGGTACTTCGGCATATTATCGGCCTTGTAGCTGTTCTCATGCTCCTCATCTATTATTATTATCCCAAGGTCATTAAATGGAGTAAAAAGCGCCGAGCGGGGACCTATCATAATATCTATCTCACCGTTTCGTGCTCTCTCGTACTGATCGTATCTCTCCCCTTGAGAAAGGCGGCTATGCATATAGGAAACCCTGTCGCCGAAGCGCTGGTGAAAGCGCATAACGGTCTGAAAGGTAAGGGCGATCTCCGGGATCAACATGATCGCCTGTTTTCCTCCTCTCACCACATGCGCTATCATTTCGATATAGAGAAGGGTCTTTCCCGAGCCCGTAACACCTCTTATCAGGCAGGTCTCCCTTAAACCCATATCATAATCATGGATAAAGCTTTCATATATCAGCTTCTGCTCATCGGAAAAAGAAAGAATCCCTGACTTTTCTCCCTCTCGGATTCCCGGATTCCTGTACTCCCGAAGAGCCTCAAGTCTTATATAACCCTTATCCTCCAGGGCTTTCAACACACTCTTTCCTACATTCAGCTTATCCGTAAGCAGAGAAGCATCTATCTCACCCGTCCCGGCCAGAGCCCTTAATACACGCTCTCTTGCGGTATAATGCTTCTTACCCGAGATATCCGCTTCCTTAAGTAACTCCTCAGGGCTTTTAAGCGGGATGATATTCACCCTCTTTCTTTCCCTGACCGACTTCTTTATCGGAAAAACCACCTTCAGAGCCTGGGAAAGCGTTCCGCCGTAGTGGTTTTTTATCCAGAAGGCAAGTTTAATAAGCTCCCCTTCAGCCTTACCCTTTCCTCCGGAGTGGATCACGGAAATGATGTCCCTTATCCGGTCTTCTTCGATAACAGGTGTTTCTGATATTGACAGCACATAGCCCCTCAGCGAACGTCCCCCTTTTCCGAAGGGGACGCACACAGAAACACCGGGGGCAATGTCTCCTTCCATTTCCTCCGGTATCCTGTATTGAAAGGTCTTATCCAGCTTTTCTATGGAAATGTCTATGATGATATCTGCGAATTTAGACAACTTTTCTGCCAAGGATCTCGTTTATCAGCACCCTTTCATCCATTGGATGCTTAACGCCCTCTATCTCCTGATAATCCTCATGCCCCTTGCCCGCCAGTATGATAAGATCTCCGCTCTCCCCGTTCTTTATGGCCCAGGCAATAGCTTCCTTTCTGTCCTCTATCCTGATATACTTTCCCCCGGTCTTTTTGATCCCGGTCTCTATATCGTCTATTATGGCGGAAGGCTCCTCAAAGCGGGGATTGTCCGAGGTTATTACGGTTAGATCCGCAAGCCTTCCCGAAACCTCGCCCATCTCGAATCTCCGGCTCCTCGAGCGGTTGCCGCCGCAGCCGAAAAGACATATAAGGCGGGAAGGCTCATATTTCCTTAAGGACAGGAGAAGGCTTTCAAGAGCCATTGCATTATGGGCATAATCAATGATAAGACTGAATTTGTCCGAAACGCTCACGGATTCGATCCTTCCCCGGACACGTGCCGACTTAAGGGCGCTTCTTATGGCGTCCTCACCGGCATTGTAGTGAAGAGCGATGCCCGCTGCGCAGAGCGCGTTATAAACACTGAAATCTCCGGGGGTTCCGACCTCCACCTTCCTTATACTCTGCTTTCCCTCTATATCAAAGCTGACTCCCAGCTCACCGGGAACCTTGATAAGCTCCTCATTAAGGACCCGAAGATCATTATCCGATCCAAGGGTATTCTCCTTATTTAGGCCGAAGGTGATAAAATCACAAGCGCTATCCTTTAGAATATCGGGGAGATGCCTGTCGTCACCATTCAATACAGCAAACCTGCACTGCTTAAAAAGAAGGGACTTGCAGTGAAGGTAATCATCAAAATCCTTATGCTCATTCGGTCCTATATGATCCGCTTCGATATTTGTAAAAACACCGGTGTCAAAAATAAATCCCGCGGTTCTGTCCATCATGAGTGCCTGAGATGAAACCTCCATCACGACGGTATCTATGCCATTATCCGCCATTTCCCTGAATGTCTCCTGCAGCACATAGGATTCGGGAGTGGTGTTCTTTGAAGGAATATGACTGTCTCCGATAACCGATTCTATAGTACCGATAAGCCCTACCTTATGTCCCGCGTTTTCCAGTATTGCCTTTGTAAGGTAGGTGGTGGTGGTCTTTCCCTTTGTCCCGGTGACTCCGATGATCTTCAGGCTGTCCGCCGGATGATCAAACCAGGCGGCGGAAATAAGAGCCAAAGCGTAACGCGTGTTTTTTACTTTGATTATCACGGTATCGGAAGAGTTTTCCGTCAGCACATCCTTTTCCGTAATAAGGGCTGATGCCCCTTTCTCCACCACCTCTGCCGCAAAGCTGTGCCCGTCGGAATTGGCTCCGGTAATGCATACAAAAAGGCATCCCTTTTCTGCCTTCCGGGAATCGTAGATCACGCTCCTTATCTCCGCTTTCTCCGGATCCCCGTTTATAACCTCGTACTCTATATCCCTTAATAGCTCAGTTAATTTCATTTCATTATTCATCCTTTGTTAAACCCGCAAACGCAATTGACTGCCGTTTGTTTCTAAGTATTGAGCGTTTGCTCATTATACGGTTTTTGTATCAGGTGTTATCCCGATATGGACTGCCTTAGTACCGCTCTCCAGTTCCCCGGAGCTCCCACGGCACCCATTATCCTTTTAAGGGTGGCGCCTTGCATCTTGGCGATATTTGCTGCCTTGTTATGCTGATCTGTATATGCTCTTTCCCCGCTTCCGACCAGATCCAGTACCGGACGCATCAGATTGATCGCAAGAGCGGTCTCCCCGGGATCCAGATTAGGCGAGTGAACCAGATGATGGGTATCTATTGACATAAAGATACGGGAGAGATCCATAAGATAGTGCCGGTTTGCTATTCCGGTTTCACGCTTCAGGACACCGTCAATATCGTAGAAGTGGCTCGACGCAAATTTCTTATCTCCGAGAGCTGCACCTATCATCTCGTCCATATTACTTGCGTCATATTTCTTTCCGGCACACCATCCCAAAAAAGAAATAACCTTCGCTCCGAGCTTAAAGCCGAAGCCCCACGGAGCCACTCCCCCGGCCACAAGACCGTTTCCCACAAGATCCGCACTGTTCGTAGCTATATCAAAGCCGGCATTTAGCTGCTCCTTATTCGCACGTTTTCTCGCTAAGGAAAGGAAGTGCTTTCCATAGGAGCTGTTTTCCACCGCAGTCCCAAGCATTTCCTTTTCCGACTGACCCTGAGGGTTATTTTGGTGTTCCGTAAGGGCGGTCTTCATATCCTTGTCAGATTCGGTAATTCTGCTTTTCTCCGCTCCGGTTTTAATAAGAATACAAATATCCTTTACAATGGCAATGAAATTCTTGATCGCCCCAATGATCCCCGAAACCACAGCAGGCATCTTGTCAACTACAGCCGAAACAATTGATACTATACAGTCTACTATGTCAAAGATCGCTTTAAGTACCAGCTTGCCTATTTCTATTGTATTCTGGCCCATGGTATAAGGATCCGCGTTATCCTGATTTTTCTTATAGATCCTCCATATCTTTGCTATGTCCATTATCGCGGAAATACCTGACGCAATGGCTCCCGCTATATCTGAACCCGGAGAATTGGAGTCTGCAATATTCGATACCGGAATGCTGAGCCCGCCTGCGGCTCCGACTGCTCCGCCTCCGACTCTCTGTGATAAGATCGCAAAATTCTTTGTATATGAAGCCCAGGCATCCTGGGGATCTCTTATGGATATACCACTGCTTACAGCTGATGCTGCACCCGAAAGCGCTCTGACAACTGTTCCGTCCACCAGACTCTGCCTGAAGTTTGTCAGGGAAAAGGTGCTGTCACGCTTTGCGGACAGATCCTCAAAATGCATATTCAGATCATCAGGGAGGATTGCCGTTCTCAGGTCGAAAAGAGCGTTCCATCCCATATCTGCAATGCTCCTGTCCTTTGCAAATTCTTCTATCAGGGCGATACGCATTACCTGTCCGCTTTTCGGTAGTGACTGCAGACGGTGGCGGAAACGTCCCTGACCCCCAAATTTCCCCCAGGTATTCTGCGCCAGGGTTCTCGCGGAATCCCATAATTCTGGGTGGTTATCATCTGAAAGAAGCCAGATACCGAGCTTTCTAACATTTTCAATATCATCATTCTTACCGGCATTGGTAACTGCAAGATTTACGTCAGCGATAGTTGCAGTGTTATTCAAATAATTCTGAACTGTCCTCATTGCCAGATAGGAAGGCGTACCCTGTCCTCCCTGTCCCCTGTTTGCCTGTCCCTGCAATGCCTGCAGACTTTCTGCAGAGTGAAATTCGTCATCCGGATTGTAGGCCATATAATACTGTATGGTTCCGGCATTTATATGACGGAAAAAATCCGACCGCCTGATAGCAAGCCTCAGGCTCTCATCATGCTCGATCTTTTCAGCATTCACGGAATGTAATATCTGATCTTTTCCCCGCATCACGGCAAAATTTTCCGAATACAGCTCACCACCACTGTAAAATGCATAAACGCTACGCCGGGAATCCGTAACAACCTGATGCATATATGCGGACTTTTCCGATTCCAGATATTCTCCGTTTTTTCCTCTTTCATCGGCAACGAGGTTCAAGGACTGAGCATCTGTATTTTGTGCGTCAGGATCCTGCTTCAATGCTCTTTTCCGTGCATCGGTTCCCACATCTAAAGCTGTTCTGTCAGTTCTGCTCGTAAACTGGTTTTTTGCCCTGTATCCGTGAAAATCACTCAGCATTTTCATACGGATCCTTTTGGTCCCGGCCGCCTGTTCCTCCGCAAGAGTGCGTACACCGTCCTCAAACGCAGTCATAACAATGGTCTTATGATATTTAATAAGACCGTCCTGGCTCTCTTCATTAAAGGAATCCGCATCCAGATCCTTATGGCTCTTAACCCTCTCAAGCCCGAACCTCTTATAAGGGTTTCTGTCTATCTCATCAGCGATACCGGCAAGCTGATTTGCATTGTACTGTCCCGTATATTCCGCTATCTTCTTTGAGGCATCCTTATTACCGATCTGTCCGATCTTTCTGGTTGTTAATCCTTCCAGCTCTCTCGTAAACTTGTAGAGTGCTGTGGCATATTTGTCATAGTTATTGTAATGAACCCTGAATGTGCTGATCCGCCGCGCTTTTCTTATGTTATCCCATTCAGTGGAAAGCTTCGCAAGCTGAAGAATAAGTGCCGATCTATCATTCCTGTATGAAGAAGCCGCGCGTTCATATGCCCTCCTGAAATGGAAGAGTCCTAAGTCGGAAAAATAACCTTTTCTTCTGCGGTTCTGGTATATTGCTATCTTTTCCCGGATTTCTGCGAGCTTCTTGTCATCCTCAGCCTTTTCCTTCGCATCTATCTCCGTAACCGGCCTAAGAGGCTGATCTTCCGCCTCCTCTTCCGACGCTCCCGAGGAAGTGTCTTCTACGAGATCAATGCCGGTGGTGGAGGCCGTGCCGGTGGAGGGTACTGCGTCAGGGGAGAGTCCTGTCCCAACGGTGATATCTTCGTCATCAAGCTTCCCGGATCCGGATATACTTTCCTCGGGAGAAACGCTCTCAGTCCCCTTTCTGCCTGAAGAAAATGCTTCAGAGCTTTCCGAGCCCTCATCCTCCTCCGAACGGCCCGATAAAAACCGCACCCTCGGAGCGATCAGGCTGTCTCCCTGATCATCATATTTCCCGGATAAAGAAGGCTTTTTCGCGCGAATAAGCTCCCTGTCATACTCAGCCTCTGCCAAAACAAACTTTCTCTTCGTTTTCTTAAACGATTCAATAAGCGGCATCATTTTCTCTTTGGTAAATTCATCATGCTTATTCCTCGTTATGACGGCGTCATGACTTGAGTCCTCATTTTCCTTTATCATCCGCTTCAGGATGGTTTCCCGTATCCTGGGTATCAGGTTTCGTCTCGGACCCTCATCATCGAAGAAATCATCCCCTCCCTTATCCATAAAGGAGCGCATTTCATCCGTGAGACCGTCACGGATAGTCTGATCGGTATTAAGGGCTCCGGTATCCGAAAGCAAGCCTTTTTCAAATTTCATTTCGGCTGTATTACCCTGCGCGTGTCCGGCATCAGGCATAGCTTGTCTCCTTACTCCCCTTCTTCATTCTGATCTTTCCCGTACTCCCCGACAACTTTTTCCAAAAACTCAAGCCTTGCCTCAATATTATCAAGATCGGCTATGGTATCAAGATAATCCATATAAGCATCTATGGTAAGATTTTCCGGATCATTGCAGAGGAACATAATGAAGTCCGTAAAAAGATCCAGTTCCTCATAAAGCGAACCAAGGTAAAACCTGGCATTTTCAAATTCCGCCTCCAGCACCTCCGGATTCACCGGCATCCTGTAGCTTAAGTAGATCTGGCTTAAAGGCGCGTAAAATCCGAAGCATCCGAATGATGGGAAAGCTCCGGCCGAGATCACGGTATTCAGCTCATTTATCCCCTTAAGTATCCCGGGAATCTTTTCTTCATCTATCTTTTGAGCGAGAGTCGTATGAAAATGCAGAACCGGATAGGGCGCGTCAGGATTAAACCCCGCTTCAAAAGCCGCTTCTATAATTGCGCCCGTGTCCGAAACCCCGAGATGGGTGCATACTGACCTCAGGACATCTTCATATGTCCTGCAGTTTCCAAAGAGTGTTTCCATGCTCTCCCGGAGAGCAGCTTCAAAATCAGAAATACTGTTAATAGCCATGATCCGTCCTTAAATTTCTGTCCGGCAGCTCCCCTTAAACGCCGTATTATTCCGCCGAAACAGCCATTTTGATTCTATCAGAATACCCCGCTGTTTTCAATCGGAAAAGAGAGCAGAAGACCGGGCGCAAAAAGTCGCATCTCTTGTGTTTTTTCCATTTACCGTATGTATTTTTTTTGATATACTATTTTCCGTTGGATTCTGACCGTCTGGGAACCTTTCATAAATCTGATATGCATAAGGATCTTAGAGCGGAGAAGGAACGTAAGGAACGTTCGTAAATAAAACAAAGGAGCAGAAATAACATGACAAAACAGAAAAAGAGAAACGTTATCGTAGGCCAGTCGGGCGGACCGACCGCAGCCATCAATTCATCCCTTGCAGGTGTTTTCAGAACTGCGAAGGACAGGGGATACAGCAAGGTATACGGAATGCTCCACGGAGTGCAAGGGCTTCTTGAGGGACGCTATATCGACCTTTCCGATCATATCAGAACCGGTCTTGACGCAGAGCTCTTAAAGCGCACCCCCAGTGCCTATCTCGGCTCCTGCCGTTACAAGCTCCCCGGCATAAATGAGGACAGGGATGTTTACGACAAGATCTTCAAGATCCTTGATGACCTTGAGATCGACTGCTTTATCTATATTGGCGGAAATGACTCCATGGACACGATAAAGAAGCTTTCCGATTATGCGATAGTCATCGGCTCCGAGATCCGCTTTGTTGGCTGCCCGAAGACCATCGATAATGACCTCGCTCTTACCGACCATACTCCCGGATACGGTTCAGCTGCTAAGTATATCGGCACATCGGTTAAGGAGATCATAAGGGACGGCTGGAGTCTTGAGACTTCAAACGGACAGATCATAATCGTTGAGATAATGGGACGTAATGCAGGCTGGCTTACCGGAGCTGCAGCCCTTTCAAAGGGAGAGGACTGTGACGGTCCCGATGCCATCTACCTTCCCGAGCTTGACTTTGATGTAAAGGCCTTTGTGAAGAAGTGTAAGGAACTCTTAAAGAAAAAGTCATCCGTGGTTATCGCGGTTTCAGAGGGAATACACACCAAAGACGGAACATATATCAGCGAGATGGGCAATGCCACAGACTATGTTGATGCATTCGGACATAAGCAGCTTACAGGTACGGCAAGATACCTCTGCGAGGTTCTCTCAAACGAGATCGGCTGCAAGACAAGGGCTATCGAACTTTCAACCCTGCAGAGAGCCGCAAGCCACTGCTCATCAAGGGTTGATATCCTTGAAGCATACGAAGTCGGCGGTGCCGCAATGAAGGCAGCTGACGAGGGAGACAGTGGAAAGATGGTTGTCATCGAGAGGCTTTCCGACGATCCTTACCAGGCAGGAACCGAGGTTAAGGACGTTCATAAGATCGCCAATGACGAGAGGCTTGTTCCGAGGGAATGGATCACCAAGGACGGAACCTATGTCACAAGCGAGTTCATCACCTACGTAAGACCTCTTATCCAGGGAGATGTCGCTCCGGTTATGGTTGACGGAATACCCCGCCACCTCTATGTTCCGGGCTATCAGGAGCTGCTGTAGAAAAAACTGAGTGAGATACATCCATACACATGGCAAGTTGGGTATAAGATACTATTTCTCCGCGCTCAAAAGTTCTAAGCTCAAGCATCTTCTCATATACAGCCCGATTCTGCGGAACTCGCTTCGCTCAAACAGTCCTCGAATCGGGCTAATCGAAGAGGCTTTCACTAAGAACTTTTGGCTGATTGCTTCGAAATAGTATCTTTACCCAACTTGCAAGTGCTGTAAATGCTTCCTGCTCAGGGTCTATGAAGATATAAAGGCATAATATGGCATTAGACGGAATTACGGTTGCGGCGATCACCCATGAGATAAAAAGGGAAGTCCTGGACGGACGTATTTACAAGATCGCCCAGCCGGAAAATGACGAAATACTGATAACGGTAAAAACAAATGACGGAGGGACGCGGAGACTTTTTATTTCAGTCTCTGCGTCTCTTCCTTTCGTGTATTTTACGGAAAAAAACAAGCAAAGCCCTGCCACTGCCCCGAATTTCTGTATGCTGCTCCGTAAACACGCCCAGAACGGGAGGATAACGAGTGTTACGCAGCCCGGTCTCGAGCGTGTGATAAGGATAGGCATAGAGCATATGGATGAAATGGGGGATATGACAGAAAAGTACCTTGTTATCGAGCTTATGGGAAAATACAGCAATATCATCTTTGTTGACGGCAGTGACACTGTGATAGACAGTATAAAGCATATCAGCGCTTCAGTGAGCTCCGTACGTGAGGTACTGCCGGGAAAAGCGTATTTTATCCCGGAAACACAGAATAAGACAGACCCTTTGAGTTCTGTGGAACGTTCTGATTTTATGTCAACCATTAAGAGCACTCCGGATAATGTGATAAAGGCTGTATATAATAATTTCACCGGTATTTCTCCTGTAGAAGCAAGCGACCTCTGCTTCAGGGCAGGGATAGACGGGAATTCATCGGTGGCAGCCATAGGGGATGACGCTCTGGAAAGGCTGTATGACGCTTTTTCCGAATTGATCAAAGCAATAAATAACGGCAGTTTTTCCCCGGAGATCATTTATGACAAAAAGGGCGCTCCGGTGGATTTTGCCGCGGTTCATCTTCTACAGTACCGGGATCTTGAAATAAGGGGATTTGACTCCGTTTCGGAGGTTCTGGAACGCTTTTATGCGGAAAAGAACAGGGCTGAGAGGATCAAGCAGCGCTCCGCAGATCTCCGGAAAATAGTTTCCACAATAATAGAGAGGGATTCAAAGAAGTACGATATACAGCTTAAGCAGCTTAAAAGCACCGAAAAAAAGGAAAAATACAGGATCTATGGGGAGCTACTAAATACCTACGGATATACCGCATCTCCCGGGGATAAGTCCCTGACCTGCTTAAATTACTACAGTAATGAAGAGATCTTAATTCCCCTTGATCCACAGAAAACAGCGCTGGAAAATGCCCAAAAGTACTTTGAACGCTATCAGAAGCTGAAGCGCACGGAGGAAGCCGTGACGGAGCAGCTTAAGGAGACAAAGGCGGATCTCGAACACCTTCTATCTGTGCATGCTTCCCTTGATACCATCGAAAATGAAGCGGATATCGGGGAAGTAAGGCGTGAGCTTATGGATGCGGGATACATAAAGTGGAAAGGACTCGGTAAGGGTAAGAAAAAAACAGAAAGCGGCAAGCCTCTGCATTATGTCTCAAGTGACGGTTACGACCTCTATGTGGGAAAAAATAATTTCCAGAATGATTATCTGACATTTAAGCTCGCAAACGGAAATGACTGGTGGTTCCACTCAAAGAAATTTCCGGGGTCCCATGTGATACTGAAGGTTAAGAAGGACGGGCCGGATGCGGTGCCGGACCGTGCTTTTAATGAGGCAGGCGCTCTGGCTGCCTATTACAGTAAGGGGAGAGACCAGTCGAAGGTTGAGATCGACTATGTCCTGAAAAAAGAAGTGAAGAAGCCCGCCGGCTCAAAACCCGGCTTCTGCGTATACTACACAAATTTCTCAATGGCCATTGCTCCGGGGCTTGAGGGCCTGACATTGACGGAAGCATAAAGTCTTTACCAAAACAGCAGAGATCAGGACATCATCCTTTCCACTATGGCCTCAACCGAGGGGATCCCTTTAGCAATGTCAACCTTGAGATTCAATGATCGCAGGGCGTTTTCATACATGGCCTGATCCTGACCCTGCGCCTGTCCCTGACCCTGAGCCTGTCCCTGCGCCTGTCCCTGACCCTGTCCCTGACCCTGACCCTGGTTACTGAATACATTCCTGTGAAGCACATCCGCAAAGCGGAAGCATATTTCGCGGAAGCAATCCTCCACGGAAGCAAAGCCCATGGATGCCATCGCTTCCTGCCTGACGCTTTCCCGGAGCACTTCATCATCCATTTGGCTTATTCTCTGTGCCGTTGCCGGGATAGCCCTCGTATGTGCCAGCATTTGATCGAGCTTAAGAAATTCATCCACAGCCCGAGTCCTGTTTTCATCTCTCTTAGATTTGTCAATAGCATATCTAAAGACCAGATCAAATACCACCGCAGGGATCCCGATTATGGCTCCGAGAGGGGCAAGTGCTCCCGTCATTGCAAATACTCCTGCCAAAGTAAGCGCAAAACCGGTTCCCATACCGGCACCGGCGCTATTTTTCTTTCTTTCGATATCTCTTTTCTGATGGCTCAAAAATCTTGTAAGCGTATCATCCTGCTGCTGTGCCGGTTGTGCAGCCTGTCCCTGCTGCTGCGCCAGTTGCTGCGCCTTCTGCGCCGCTTCGGCTGCCTCAAGCTCCTTTTTGGCCTTTTCCTCCCTTACCAGCTGTCCTGTGGATGAGGCAAATTTCATCACTCCGGCTGCTACTCCGAGTGCTCCGGCAGAGAGTGAAAGCTGTGCCGTCGTACCCGCAGTACTGAAGAATTCTGAACCGAGCCAGCTTCCGGTGCTGCCGGTAATGCCTGTATGCATTGCAGCAATTATCCCTCCGGCAGTTTTTGTACCTGCTGCACCCAAGCCAAAAATATCACCCGATATTTCAATTCCCTTCATAGCCTTATCTGCGGCGGTGATCTTCTCTCTATCATTAATTGCGGAAAGGATCTTCGTAAGCACAGCAATAAATCCCACAAGACCACCTGCGGCAAAGACTCCTGCTGCAGATGAAAGATAAGCGGCTCCTCCGGTCACATATGCAGCTGCACCGCCTCCCAGCCCGAAAGCCTTTGTAATTCCGTCTCCAACCTTAGTAACGATATCACCGGGTTTCCTGACCATACCGGCTTTCTCGATTGCCCTCTTGATAACCCCCTCCTTTTTACCCTCTATGGGACCTCCCTGCCTTTGAGCCATACTGTAGTCAGTCGCATTCACCTGCAGCGGCGCCTGGGGGGCTGCCTGTCCCTGCTGTGCCTGACCCTGCGGAGCTGCCTGACCCTGCCGGCTTTTTAAGAGCCTGTCAAGATCACCTACAAGAGAGATGATCTTACCGTATTCGTCAAACAGCTTTTGCCTTGTAACGGGGTCAGACGCCATATCCGGCGGCATTTTGTCCGAAAGCCCTGCACTCCTGTACATGGCCAATAATAATTTCCCTCTGGCGGAAATGGCTGCCACTATGTGGTCTGCCCTGTCCTGATCCTGAACCTGGGCAGCATTTGCAGGATCATTATCCCTCTTAATAGCCTGGTCACTCTGCTCTACTTCTTCTGCAGCCTGTCCGTACTGCTTAATGTCTTCATAGATCGACATGGAAGCACGGAGTGCCAAGGAAAGCTTACCCCAGAAGCCACCTTTTCCCGTTGCTTTCGTGAATCTCTCCCTGTTTGGCGTATAATTATGGAGGGCGGCAACATAGTCGGCTTTTCCGGCGCTTCCCTCCATCCCCCTCTCTATAAGGTAAAATACCAGCATACGCTGCTCCGGACTTACCTTAAGCAAATTAAATACAAAGGCTTCGTGTCCCTTTGCTTCATACAATGCATAGCTTAGAAGATATTTCTCTATGCTCCTTGCGCCCTCCGTCTGCTCTGGGAGAAGCTCTATACCTAAAGTGGACTGGGAGAATTCAAGGGTCTTTTCGTTGATCCCCTGCGCCAGTCCCTGCTGCTGAGGCTGTGCCTGTGCTCCCTGCTGCTGAGGCTGCGGGCCGCTAATGTCGTCTCTGATGCTTTTCTGTACCGGATCAAGAGCAATGGGCTGAGGCTGCTGTGCCTGACCCTGCTGTGTCTCCTCAAAGGCCCAGTTCCTGCTTTCAACGATCATCCGGAATAATACTTTGGAAAGCTTCGTCCTGTCTCCGCTGTAATTAGCATCAAAATCACTTATATCTTTTCCAAAGGTTCTGAAAAACTGCTGATAGTACGCTGATTTATCAACAAGTGCGCCCTTTGACCCCGTAAGCTTCTCAAGCTTTTCAAAGGAATCGGCAATACTATTTACCCTTTTTTCCAGGGCTTTCATTTCCTTTGAGCTCAGCTTAACCTGCGGCTGTGCCTGTGCTCCCTGCTGCTGGCCCTGCTGCTGGCCCTGCTGCTGCTGTAATTCGTCGCTCTGCTTTATGTCGGAATAGTATCTTTCCTGCCTTTCCGTAACAGTCTCCCCGTCCACAAAGCCTATATTCTTAAGCCTCCGTAGATTCAGATAAAAGTCGATAAGCTCCTGATTAGCGGGAGGATTGGCAGCATACTGCTCCTTTAACCGTTTATCCAGCTCCTCTGCTGAAAGTGAAAGCATCTCCTTCTCCGGGACCAGAGAATAATACTTATTCATCATCAGATTTTCAATGATGTTAAAATGGGCACAGATATCCCCGAGAGCCATGGCATGGGAGAGAGCTTTTTGAAGAGAATCCTTTTCCCCTTCATCAAGAGATGAAAGTGATAAACGCCTCTTTATCTCCTTATAATAGTCAGGAAGGTTTTTTGAAATGCCTTTCAGTTTGCCATAATTTCTTCTCAGCAGAACAAAATATGACTCACCCTTTTTGTGTTCCAGTAGTTTTTCCAGATCCTTATAATCAGTTATGAATACAGAAAAAACATTTTTCTGCCTGATAAGCTTTTTTTCTTCAAGCTCTGATTCCAGCTGTGCCTTTGCATCTCTGTCCAGCGTGGTCTGATCCTGACCGGGCTTTTGACTCAACTCTGTCCTGATCTCTCCAAGCCGTGTCTGTTCATGCACCTTTTCCTGTTGTTTTACTTGAGCAGCCTGTGCTTCATAAGCATTATGCCGGCCGATCAGGTCAGACTGTTCATTCCGTTTAGCCTGTGCCTCCGCCCGCCTCTCTTCTGCCTTATGGGAATTTGATGAAAGCGTTAACTTAACGTCTCTATAGGCATTTGTCACATCACTGACCTGCACCTGCGCTTGCGGCTTAGCCACCGGCAAGGCATTGACACTGTGCCATAAAAGCGGAGACGTTATCTGACCCTGAAACTCCTGTGCCTGTAAAAGAGTTTCCAGATCCTGAAACTGATCTGCCTGTGTACTCTGTGACAGCTGCAGCGTTTCCTGGGTTCTTACATTGACCTGCCGTAATAGCTTTTCTTTACCTGCGTCTGACATCCGAACCTCTTTCCTGCAGAAGCTTAACAGCCGTCATATACTGCCCGTCCTTATGCATATGCTCTTTTCCGCCTATGAGCCTTTTAAAGCTCTGCTCATACTTATCCTGCTGAAAGGTCATCCTGACGATCACGTCCCTGTTACTCACTCTCCCCGACACCTTTTGGGAAAGAGAGCGTATATGATTCAGAAATTCCATCCTGTCACTGCTTACGGAATATAAAAAAGGCACGGAGATACAGTTTCCCTCCGGCTTTACCATCATGCAGCTTAAAACCCTTCCCTTTTCGATATGGGCAGTACTCCATTCGGGATCATAGTCTCCGTATTTAATAAAGCTCCGGAAAATGGCCTGCTCCCTGCTGCTTAAGGAGGAGACGGTTTTCATCCTGCTTTTCTCCCTTCCCTCCACGAACTTCTTATAGAGAGGCGACCTGTAATACTCCTTCAGGCTGAAGTAATACTGATTCCTCCCCGGAAAAAGCTCAAAGCCCAGGGATCTTGCGAAGCTGACGGCGGCAGGATCATCAAGAAATTCTCCTGTCAGAGCCTCAAATCCCCGGGCTTTGACTAAACCCGAAATCACCTTTAACAGAGCGCTTCCGCCCCCTTGTTTTCTGTATTGAGGATAAATATACAGACTTTTAATATCAGCTGTTTTTTCATATATTCTTGCCTGTATCGCACCCGCTACCACATCATCATCGGTAAGCAGGCCGAGACGGATCACATTATGCCTGCCCTTAAGCCTGCCTCCGGTTAAAAGCGGACGGAAATATTTTAAATTCTGGTTTGTGATCCTTCTTATCTTCAATTCCTGCTCCTCCCTTTAAGGAAGCGTTCCTCCGCCCAGCATTTTCATCATATCATCCACACTGATCTCATTATTGATGACCATAAGGAGATAGCCGAAATACTTTTCTCCGGCTCCGAGGGCGATATTGACTGCTTTCCGTATCTCTCCCGACTGTTTCTTTATGTCATCGCTTATGTTAATTAAGGCTGTCAGGCGGAAGATGAGATTTTTATCATCATCTCCGAGGGCATAGCATCCAACCGGTACATAATAATTCAGCCTTGCAATGGCAGAAGCCACGTCCGGCGCGGCCTCCGGCGGCACAGTGCCGGACAGCGTGATGACGGTTGAGAAAAAGAAATGATCATCATCCTCTATGGGAAGAAAAAAGAATTCCCCGAGAACACTTATAAGGCCCGGTCCGAATCCGGTGATCTCAGAGCGGAGAATGCCCATGGGGGTCTCCAGCTCCTCAGCCGTAAACATTGATATTTCCCCTATACCACTGTCCTCTTTTAATCCTGCTTCCAGCTCCTTTAACAGCTCATTTTTTCTGTCCTTCATCCCTTAAGGCCTTTGCTCCTTTCGAATATGCCCTGTCCCAATACTCCCTGGCATCCCGTGCGCCTGTCCCGTCAGGGCTTCAGCCAGTCGTACATATCCTGGTACTGTCTTGCGGAAACCGACCAGGAGAAGTCAGCCTTCATGGCTCTGTCGATAATCTTATTCCACTCTCTCCTATGGTTTACATAAACATTATGAGCGTAGTGTATCGCACCCAGCATATCGTTGGCATTGTAGGTTGAGAAGGAGAAGCCCGTTCCCTTTCCCTCATACTCGTTATAAGGTTCAACCGTGTCCTTCAGTCCCCCGGTCTCCCTTACTATGGGCACTGTACCGTAGCGGAGCGCCATCAGCTGGGAAAGTCCGCAGGGCTCAAAAAGCGATGGCATCAGGAAAGCATCACAGGAGCCGTAGATCTTGTGGGACAGCTCCTCCGAATAGTAGATATTCGCCCTTATCTTATTATTGTACTTCCAGTCGTAGTGACGGAACATATTTTCATACTTTTCTTCACCGGTACCGAGGATTATGAGCTGGATATCATCCTGGGCAAGCTCATCCATAACATATGCTATCAGATCAAAGCCCTTCTGATCCGTGAGCCTTGAAACTATGCCTATCATAAAGGCATCGTCCCGTCTTTCCAGACCCAGCTGGTTCTGCAGCGCCCTCTTATTCTTTATCTTCTCCTTACGGAAATTCTTCTGGTTATAGGTCTTGTCAAGGAACTTGTCGGTCTCGGGATTGTATTCGTCGTAATCTATACCGTTTACTATACCCCGGAGATCGTGGTCACGGGCACGAAGAAGTCCGTCCAGCTTTTCCCCGTAGAAGGGGGTTTTTATCTCCTCCGCATAGGTACGGCTTACCGTTGTTATGGCATCCGCGTAGACTATACCGCCCTTCAGTACATTTGCATCCTTATAGGCTTCCAGCTTGTCCGGAGCGAAGTAGTAGGGCGAGAGACCGCTGAACTGCTGCACGGTCTTCACATCCCAGCAGCCCTGGAACTTCAGGTTATGAATGGTGATCACAGACTTCATATACTTGAAGAACTCGCCTTCCCTGAAGGAATCGTGAAGGTATACCGGGATAAGGCCTGTCTGCCAGTCGTGGCAGTGGATGATATCGGGATGAAAATCAATCAGGGGGAGTGCGGAGAGCACAGCCCTGGAAAAGAAGATAAATCTCTCAAGATCCCACTTTCCGTCGGTGGTGTAGGGACTGTTTCCGGAAAAATAATACTCGTTATCAATGAAATAATAGGTGACACCGTTCCACTCGGCCCTGAATATGCCCACATAGGTATTCTGCCCGTTATATTCCATATAGAAATTGGTGATATACTGAAGCATATCCTTAAATTTCTGCGCCATGCAGTTATACTTCGGTATCATCACCCTGACATCAAAATATCTCTTGTCAAAGCAGGAAGGCAATGACCCCACCACATCCGCCAGACCTCCGGTCTTGATAAAGGGAACCGCTTCTGATGCCGCAAAAAGCACGTTTTTCATATTCTTCCTCCTTTTCTTTATCTATTCAGAACCCTCAGCTGCAGGTGCTGCGGGCTGTCCCGAATAGTTACTTTCCTTCCTTTTATCCGCCAGATCCTTCATTTCCCCGGCGTTTTTCAATACCGTTTCGGTAATACTCTCTCCCGAAAGAAGCCTTGCAAGCTCCTTTATCATCTCGTCCCTGTTTAAGGCTGTGATCTCGGTTCTGGTCCTGCCGTCGGACTGCCGCTTTTCTATGGAGAAATGGTCATCCGCCATAGCCGCTATCTGCGGCAGATGTGTGATGACTATGAGCTGATGCTCCTTTGACAGCTTGAGAAGGCTTTCGGAAACCTTCTGAGCCGTGCGGCCGCTTATTCCCGTATCTATCTCGTCAAAGATCATAGTCGGGATATCGTCCATATCCGCAAGCACCGTCTTCAATGAGAGCATTATCCTCGATAGCTCGCCCCCGCTGGCAACATCCTTTAAGGGCTTTACGTTTTCCCCGAGATTGGTGGAAATAAAGAAACAGACTTTGTCTCTGCCGTCAGGTCCGAAGTCTTCGGCCTCATCCACCCTGACCTCAAAAAGGGCTTCGTCAAAATTCAAGTCCCTTAAGCCCTGCTCCATGGCTTCTCCCATGGTAATGGCAGCTCTTTTCCTTATATCCGTAAGAACCGCCGAAGCCTCCGCCATTTCCTTACAGGCTTCCCCCTCACGCTCCTTCAGGCTGTTCAGATGCTCGTCATAATTAGTCAGGATCTCAAGCCTGTCCTGCCTTTCCTTTAAGGCATAGCCGATATCCTCAAGGCTCTGTCCGTATTTCTTTTTAAGGTCATTAATAAGATCCAGCCTCTCCGTCACCTCGTTATATTCCTCAGGTGAAAACTCGAGACTGCTTAAATAATCCTCCATATCCCTCTTGAAATCGCCTAAAAGGGAATCTATCCCGCTTAACTCCCCGTACAGGTCGGAAATACCGCCTCCCGATTCAATAACGTTTGAAATCGAACGGAGAGCCCTTGAGATCCGTGCTGATGCCCCCTCATTGTCACCGGAGATCAGATTGGAGACCTCTACCAGAACCTCGGCTATTTTTCTTGAATTATTCATTAAATGGAACCTGTCCTCAAGCCCTGCATCCTCACCCGGCTTCAAACCGGCTCCAATGATCTCGTTTATCTCAAATTCCAAAAGATCCGCTTCCCTCTTTCTGACATTTTCATCCCTGTCCATGCTTTCCAGTTCTTCCGTGATCTTCCTCCAGCTGTCATATCTTTCACGGTATTTTGCCAGAGCCTTTTCCGCCTCTTCCCCCGCAAATCTGTCAAGAAATATAAGGTGCTGCTTCTCGTGAAGCAGGGACTGGTGCTCTGACTGGGCGTGGACATCTATTAAAAGCGAGCAGAGCTCCCTAAGCTCACTGCCGGTCAGAGTCCGTCCGTTAACCTTTGCCGTGGTCCTGCCTCCGAAGATCCTCCGGCGGATTATCACGTTTCCGTCCTCTTCCACGGGAATATCCATTTCCCTTATCCTTTGAAGCTTTTCACCCTCATCCAGGGAGAATACCAGCTCTATTTCCGCCGGTATCTTCTCATCCCTTAATATATCAGACTTTGCCCTGCCTCCGAGCGCCAGGTTCACACTTCCGATAACAAGGGATTTTCCCGCACCGGTCTCCCCGGTGAAGACATTCAGCCCATGCCCGAAGCTCACCTCCGCATTCTCGATAAGCGCCAGATTTTTTACACTTAAGCTTAATAACAATTGACGATAAACTCCTGTACTTTATTCAATGATATCCGAAAGCTTCTTCTTCAGAAGAACGGTTTCCTCAGCGGTCTTTATGACACACATAATGGTATCGTCCCCTGCGATACTTCCAACGATCTCCGGTATGCTCATGGCATCTATGGCCGCGGCCACAGCCATGGCCATCCCGCTTAAGGTCTTTATCACAAGGATATTCCCCGCATCCTCCAGGGATACCACAGCCTCCTTAAATATAGTCCTTATGGTGCCGTCATCCTTTCGACGGCTTTGCTCCCCCGCAACATAATGCTGTCCTCCGTTTTCGGAGGTTACCTTGCTTATCTTCAGCTCACGGATGTCTCTTGAAACCGTGGCCTGGGTCACGTCAAATCCCGAAGACTTAAGCGCTTCGCATAAGCCCTCCTGGGTATCGATATTCTGTTCCCTTATAAGTGAGAGCAGTTTTTCCTGTCGTTTTTTCTTCATGTCTTATTGGTTTCCCGGATCTGTCCGCTCTGCCCTATAGCTTCCGGCTGTACTTATGAATTGATCTTTCTGCTCAGTACATTCAAAAAGCTGTCCTGTGCGGTTTTTACAATGCGTGTCACATGGCTCGACGGTCTGATGCTGACCCTGTCTCCTGCCTTCAGTGCACATGGGAAGTGTCCGTCAAATATAACCGAGGAATTATCATCACTGACGGTCATCTCAACCCTTGAGTCCGCCGATATCACGATACTCCTGGTATTCAGTGTATGGGGACAGATGGGGGTTATCACCATCATTCTGGCCATTGGCTCGATTATGGGGCCTCCGGCCGACATTGAATAGGCAGTTGAGCCTGTTGGAGTACAGACTATCATTCCGTCTGCCTTGAAGCTGCTTAAGTACCTCGAATTGACAAACAGCTCATAATCCGAAACCGTAAGCATCCTGTTACGGATGACTATATCATTCAGAGCTCTTGATTCGGTTCTATGTTCTCCCCTTTGATCAAAAATCATTCCGCAGAGCATCATTCGTTCCTCTATGGAATATTCTCCGAGCAGTACCTTATTAAGAGCTTCCTCTGTCTTATCCACCTCCACATCGGTAAGATAGCCCAGAGTACCCTGGTTTATGCCGAGGATAGGCAGATCCAGATCCGCCGTATCTCTGGCTGCCGCTATAAGAGTACCGTCACCGCCTATGGTTATGACGCAGTCCGTTCCTCCGGGCACTTCATCCATAGAGGTATAATGTCCGTCCTCGGAGGGACCTGCCTCGGCCGCATAGACGGAACATCCCCTGGCTTTAAGGAAATCCACGGTTCTCCTTGTAACCGACAGATCCCTGTCCCGTTTTTTATTTGTGATTATAAAGAATCTATTCATATCGAAACATCTTTTGCGAAGCAACAGTAAGGATCTTTCCTACCGGCATCACTTCGACAGATACATCAGGTACTCAATATTTCCCTCCGGACCCTTTATCGGTGAAAAATCGAGTCCCTTAATGGTGAAACCGCAGTCAAGTGCATAGTAAAAAACATTCGAGATTACTTCCCTGTGGGTCTCAGGCTCTCTCACAACCCCCTTTTTCCCAACCTTATCCTTTCCGGCCTCAAACTGGGGTTTTATCAGGCAGACCATCTCCCCTCCGTCCTTAAGGACAGGGTACGCCGCCGGAAGAATCTTTGAAAGCGAAATAAAGGATACGTCACAGGAAGCAAAATCCACTTCTTCTCCAATATCCTCCGGCTTCAGGTAACGGAAATTTGTCTTTTCCATACAGACCACACGGCTGTCGTTTCTTAATCCCCAGTCAAACTGTCCGTATCCCACATCCACCGAATAGACCTTCCCCGCACCGTTCTGCAGCATACAGTCCGTAAAACCGCCGGTGGAAGCACCTATGTCAAGACATATTAAACCCTTAAGATTGAGCCCGAATACCTTAAGTGCCTTTTCCAGCTTCAGCCCTCCGCGGCTTACATACCTTAGCTTCTGTCCCTTGTATTCGATCTTCACGTTTTCGGAAAAAAGAGAACCGGCCTTATCCTCACGTTGTCCCTCTACAAAGATATCGCCTGTCATTATATATCCCCTGGCCTTTTCCCTGGAGGGAGCAATTCCTCTTTCAACTAATAAAATATCAAGCCGTTTTTTATTTTTCATATGAAGGTCTTTTTTGTTAACAAAACAGCACTTACGTTATTTTATCCATTGGATGTAAAATCAAGCCGGTTTTTCAGGAAACTACCCCAAAAAGAACAAAAGCGGCTGTTACTGTCAGTAAAGTACGTGTTATTATAACACTCGCATCTTTAATTGGAAATCTCGGAAAACTCCCTGAATATACGCTCTGCTATAGATTCCGCATCCAACCCCAGTTCCTTTTTTAAAATCAGCGGATTTCCATGCTCCACATATTTATCCGGGATAGAAACCGTGATCACTTTAACATTCCGTGTGTTTTCATTACACTTGTTATTTTCCAGAAATTCCAGTACTTTTGCGCCAAAACCGCCACTTTGAACGTTTTCCTCCATAGTAACCAGAATTTTCCTGTTCCGGGCTTCCGAGAGAATGATTTCCTCATCTATGGGTTTCACAAATCTGGCATTTATAAGAGAGCAGTCGATATTTTTCTCACTCAGAAGCTCTCTTACCTTTTCGGCGGTTTCCACCATGGAGCCCACTGCCAATAAAGAAACATCCGTTCCTTTATAGATCAGCTCCGCCTTTCCGAATTCCACAGGCTCTCTCATATCCCTTAGTCCGTCATAAGCCGTTCCCCTTGGATAGCGTATGGCTACCGGAGCGTCAAAATTAATCGCAAACTTCATCATATCCGACAGCTCCCACTTGTTTTTCGGTGCCATGATATGCATATTCGGGATGGACGAGAGATAGGATAGATCGAATATTCCCTGGTGTGTCTCTCCGTCTGCCCCGACAATTCCCGCCCTGTCTATGCAGAATATAACGTGCAGATTCTGTATGCACACATCATGAAGGATCTGGTCATAGGCGCGCTGAAGGAATGATGAATAAATTGCCACAACGGGTATCATTCCCCCGGCCGAAAGCCCGGCCGCAAAGGTGACGGCGTGCTCCTCAGCAATGCCCACATCAAAAAATCTGTCGGGATACAGGTTCTTAAAGCGCTTTAATCCCACCCCGTCCGGCATGGCAGCTGTTATTGCGCATAATCTGTCGTTTCGCGCCGCAGCCTTCAGTATGACCGTGGAGAAGATATCCGTCCAGTCAGGTTTATCCTTATTCTTAACGGGCAGACCCGTTTCTATGTCAAAGGGTCCGGTTCCGTGGAATCTGGCGGGGTGCCGCTCAGCCGGAGCATAACCCCTTCCCTTCTTCGTACAGACGTGGATAAGAACGGCGTGGTTGATCTTTTTTGCCTCATTTATGGTACGGACCATATTGTTTATATCGTGTCCGTCAAGTGGTCCGAGATAGGTAACTCCAAGATCCTCAAAGAACATTCCCGGCACAAAGAGCTGCTTTATGGAGTTCTTGTAGCGCTTCAGCCTGTCCACTATCCTGTCACCCTTAGGAACCTTCAATATCTGCTTCTGCAGGGCAACCTTGAAATCCTGATAACCCTCAAAGGTGCGGATACTCTGCAGATATCTTGATATTCCGCCCACATTTTCGGATATGGACATATTGTTGTCATTAAGGATAATGATAAAATTTGTGCTGAGCCTCGCGGCGTTATTCAGGGCTTCATACACCATTCCGCCTGTCAGGGCGCCGTCTCCTATGACCGACACCACTGTATAGCTTTTCTGCCTGAGATCCCTTGATTTCACGAGCCCAAGTCCTGCGGATACCGATGTGGAGCTGTGCCCCGTATCAAAGGAATCACAGTCGCTCTCACTCCTTTTGGGGAAGCCTGAGAGCCCCTTAAACTTCCTCAGATCGTCAAAGGCATCCTTCCTGCCCGTAAGGATCTTATGGGTGTAGGACTGGTGCCCCACATCAAAGATGATCTTATCCTCCGGCAGGTTTAAGGAGAGATGCAGAGCCATTGTGAGCTCCACAGCCCCCAGATTTGATCCCAGGTGTCCGCCGTTTTCACTTATTTTCTTTATCAAAAAGGTCCTTATCTCCTGTGACAGGAGCATATATTCGTCGGGATTGACCTTCTTAATATCATTCGGTTTATTAATCTTATCGAGTATCATTATCGTACTATATAATCCTATGGGGCAATGTCATCCTGAGCGAAGCGAAGGATCTTTTCAGAAAGGTTCTTCGGGCTTTGCCCTCAGAATGACACTAACTCTTTCGAACCGGTGGCAAAGGTCAGGCCTCGCGGTTTACAAGGAACAAAACCAGCTCCCGTAAAAATCCGTTCTCCCGTCCCAGGCTGTCAAGCTTCTCTATGGCGGATCCGGAAAGCCTTCTCTGGTCTTCCTCCGATCTCTTCAGTCCGTACATGGTAACATACGTTACTTTATCATTTTCTGCATCGGATCCTACGTGTTTTCCAAGCTTTTTCTCGTCTCCTATGACATCCAGTATGTCATCCTTTATCTGGAAGGCTATCCCTATATCCAAGCCCAGGCTCTCCATAAGTGAAACATCCTTTTCTTCTGCCCCTGCAAGCACCGCACCTGTCATAAGCGCAGCTTCGATGAGAGCCGCCGTCTTTTTCTCGTGAATAAACAGGAGCTTCTTTTCATCTATCGGAAGGCCCCTTTTCTCCGAGTCCACATCTGCGGACTGTCCTCCCAGCATTCCGTTTATGCCGGCCTTATCAAAAAGTATCTTCAGCGCCTTTATTATCCCCAGGGTGGCTCTCTGCCGTTCTTCCGGGGAAATTCCTTCCGGGATCAGGTCAAAGGCCTTAAGAGCGGTTTCAAAGGAGAGATTAAGAAGGCAGTCACCTGCCAGTGTTGCCATTCCGTCACCGAATACAACATGGGTGGTCTCCTTTCCCCTTCTTAAGAGATCATTATCCATGGCAGGCAGATCATCGTGTACCAGAGAGTAATTGTGAATGTACTCCAGTGCCGCCATAAAAGGCTCAATATACTCTTCTTTCCCGCCGAACATGGAAAAGGCCTCCCTCATAAGCACGGGTCTCAGGCGTTTTCCTCCTGCAGTAAGTGAATAGGCAGCGGCCTCCAGCACCCTTCCGGCATATCCCGCATCCCCGGGCAGATACTTTAGTACAACGCCTTCGGCAAAAGAAGTCCTTTCTTCCAATTCTTTACTGAAAATCATATTCTCCGCCTTCCGTTATGACCCTGACCTTCTTTTCCACCCGGTCGATCTTTTCATTGACGGCTTTCAGAACCTTCATTCCGCGCTCAAATTCCCTGAAGGAATCTTCCAGGGATATTTCCTCGTCCGAAAGCCTTCGTACCGTTTCCTCCAGCATTCCGAAGCCCTCCTCGACAGAAAGTGAATCGAGATCCCTTTCATCCGAGGCTGATTTTTTCTCTTCCTTCGACATTGGCAGTTATCCTTCCGTCAGGGGTATAGACCCTTATCTTTTCGCCTTCAGAAACATCATAAATACTCTTAACAGGCTTACCCTCACAGTTTTCCGTA
>CAMVGV010000020.1 GCA_947167135.1 uncultured Lachnospiraceae bacterium | reverse complement strand
CCGCCTGACTTTTGTGCAAAAGGTAGATTTTTCAGCCTTCTTTTTAACGCTCTTATTCAGCCTGCATACCAATGGTTTCTGCCTTTTTACAAGGCTCATTTAAGGCCATCGGGATCATTTGCAGGCTGTTTTCTTTTCTGAAAAGGTTCACTTCCTTCATCTCTGTATAGCCGAGTACATCCCTTTAAGCCATAGTCATTCTGACGGTTACCTGCTTTGCATAAATGCCGTTAAAGTAGCCTCGTTACTGCATTTGCGATATAATCATTCTTATGAAGAACTTCTCGCAGCTATCCCATGATGAACTGAAAAAACTGAACAAGACTTCTCTTATCCTGATCATAGCTTCCCTTCAGGATCAGCTTGATCATATGAGTAAGCAGCTTAATAATCTTGTGGAACAGGTGGCTCTTATGAACTAGCGTTCTTTCGGACGGAAAACAGACCGTTCGGATCAGTTTCCGGGGCAGCTGTCACTCTTTGACACCTCTGAGGCTTCTTCCTCTTCTTCTGAAGAGCCTGAGGTTACTGAGATCGTCGTATCATCACACACCCGTAAAACCAGAAGCAAGCGCGAAGATCTTCTCGAGGGACTCCCGGCAAGGATTTATGACCATAAGCTTTCCAAGGATGAACTGAAAGAACTATTTCCGGAAGGTTATAAAGAACTTCCCGTGGAGATTTATAAGCGTCTCTCCGTCATACCTGAAACTTACATGGTGGATGAACATCATGTTCATATTTATGCCTCCAAGAAAAATGATGGACGGATCGTCAAGGCCAAGAGGCCTAAGGATATGTTTCGCAACTGTATTGCCACCCCTTCCCTCATTTCCGAGATAATAACCTCGAAATTCGAGAACCATGTTCCTACAGACCGGCAGAGCAAGCGTTTCCTTGAAAATGGGATCCCATTAGAAACCAACACCCTGTCCGGCTGGCTTATCAAAACCTCCGACATATATCTCAGCATCCTCTATGATGAGCTGAAAAAGGCTCTTCTGGGATCAAAGGTGATACATGCGGATGAAACCCCTTTCAATGTGATCAGGGATGGCAGGGATCCGGGAACCAACAGTTACATGTGGGTATACCGCAGCGGTTTCTGTGACAGCTCCCATCCGGTTGTGATCTATGATTACCGGGAATCACGCCGGATGGATCATCCGGAAGAATTCCTCAAAGATTTCATTGGTATCCTCGTTACAGATGGTTATCAGGTATACCATTCCCTCGAAAAGAAACGGATCGGGCTGTTGGTCGCCGGCTGTTGGGTCCACGCCAAACGGAAGTTCTCTGAAGTAATCAAATCCCTTGGAAGGAATGCCTCAGACGGTATCATCGCCGCAGAAGCAGCCAAACGAATATCGAAGTTCTTTCATCTGGACAAACAATGGAAGGACCTCAGCAAAGAGAAACGGGAAGAACAGCGTCAGCTCATACTTAAGCCGTTGGTTGACGATTTCTTTGCATGGGCAAAAGAAGCTATCCTTAAAGTACCTGAACAGAGTGCTACGGGAAGAGGTCTACAGTATTGTATCAACCAGGAGCAGTTCTTACGTGTATTTCTATCAAACGGAGATGTCCCTATGGATAATAATCTTGCGGAACAAGCTATCCGCCCATTTACAATAGGGCGCAAGAACTGGGTAACCATCAACTCAAAGGGAGGCGCTGAATCGAGCGCTATCCTGTACAGCCTTGTAGAAACCGCAAAAGCCAATGGCATACACGTCTATAACTACATAAACTATGTACTCGAAGAACTCGTGATACACGCAGATGATACTGACCGTACTTTCATAAAGGATCTTCTTCCCTGGTCTGATAATGTAAGGGAAAAATGTCCTGTCCTGAAAAAATCCTGATTAAAATTTCAATGTGCTATCTATAAGGAATCGCCTGTAAAATGGCGGTTTCTTTCAATTTGTGGTACTCATGAATGAGTGCTTACTTTCTTTTAATTTGATAGGAACGCTGTTTTTTATGGCGCTGTATTTTGGATTGCATATGATTTTTGATTTTTCTTTTGTAGACGAACCGATAAAACCGATGGGAATAGCCTTGTGCCATAGCATCTTTAATATTGCGACGACAGTGCTTTTACTTCCCTTTAGCAATCAGCTTGTTATGCTTGCGTCCAAAACAATTAAGACTGAACCGGAAAGACAGATAGCATTTTTGGATGACAGGATATTTGAAATGCCTTCTATTGCGATAGGTGAATGCGAAAAGCTTTCCCATGAAATGGCTGAAATAGCTTGGAGGTCAGTGAGCGAAGCTATAAATAATATTTTTGATGGATCCGAGGATAAAGGATTTTGCCTTTTAGAGGATAAATTAGAAAACACTTGACTATATGGAGAAGGATATGTCAAGATATTAAACGATAAGGTTGACCTTGAAAACTGATTGAGACCGGCAACAGTTTTTTCCGGATATGATCAAATTCTGTATTGATATCCGGAGAAAAAAGGTTTGCATTGATGAAGAAACAGTTGCCCGTTTATCGGAGAACTTATTCGATTGGGTGAAGTAGCTTTTTGAAAAACAGAGAAAGACAAAGGGACGGTTCCTTTGTCTTTTTGTTAAGGAGCCGATATGAATAAAGATACCTGGAACAGTCTCTCATTTTTTGACCAAAAAAATATCCAAAATTTTAGTAACAGACATATTGCACCGTAGATGAAGCAACCGGAAACAAAAAAGCAAATAAAGACAGTGAAGCAACAATAAAACCCACAGACAGGAGATAAGGATACTCATGGATAGTCTCGAAATGTTAAACGCACGCAAGGAACTTCAGCAGCAGCAGCCGGAAATCCAGATTAATATGGAACCGCAGCAGGAGGAGATGGAAAAGCAATTCCTGTCGCCTGAAATGGCAGAGCAGCAGAAGCAGAAGGAAAGGGAGCAGATGAAAAAGGGCCATGCCCTTGCCAACAAGATGAAGGAGAGCTATGCCATAAAAAACCGGGAATATGCAAAGCTCAATGCGCCATTGACCTCAGAACTCCATAGCGAGTACGGAGAAACTTTTAAGGACAAATCTATGATGAAGTCCCGGGAGTCAAAGATAAAGAATAAAAAATCCCGTCTTTACAAAAAGGATCAGGCAGCTAAACGTTTTGAAGCAATGGATGCCGGAGAGTTTAAAATGAGGGACAAAAGGGCAAAGCTTCGCCGGAACATACCGGAGGAGGAGCGCTTAAACCTTAACTGCTCTGAAACAAAGGATCTTTCCATGCTCGCATCCATGCTTACCACTGATGATAAGACGATGGAAAGCAAGTTCAGTGAGCTCGTCGGGAAGTATTCCGGCTTTAAGGAGGTTAAGGGAGAGGACGGCGAAATAAAAAGGGAGGAGATGTCAGCGGAAGAAAAGGAAGCAGCGAGATTTGACGTGATGGCAGAGGTGGCAAATGAGCTTCTCTCAAATAATATGCTGGATACGATCAATCTCTTTGATGACGAAAGCCTTTCCAAAAATGCGGCTCAGCTTGAGCGTTTAACCTCTATGACTGCCATATTTAACCGGATGCTTGCAGCCAACCCCGGTTTTATGGAAGCGCTGAATTTACAGACCACCGCCCATAAGAGGATCTTGGACGAAAAGGGCAATTTGATCAGGGAAAAAGAGGTGAAAGTAACAGCCGGAGGGATCACGGCGGAAGTGCTCACAAAGCAGCTGGAAAGACTGCAGGCCGTCAGCGATGTCTACCGCGTCCGCAAGCTTATCGTCACAAATCCCTATTACCGCGCCCACTATAACGAAGAGCTCTCCATGAATGCTTCCCTCAACTCCTCACCGGAGCAGAAATATCTCGCAAAGCTCCTTCGCACCAGCTTTTATCTGGGCAAGAACCTGCAGAAGTACGGAACTTCGGACAATGATATCAATGACGCATCGATGCGTCTTAACGCCGAGGGGAACTTTGCCCAGAAGCAGGAAAGCAGGATCTGCAAGATCTCGGCGGATCCGGAGGACTATATAAATTCGACGGAATACCAGAATGCTATGAAGTCTCTCCACGGCAGTGCCTTTGATAAAAAGGATAAGGAGATCAGGGATCAGATCGCAAAAACGCGCAGGGAGAATACGGAAGCCCTGCTTATAGAGCTGGAGCATGAGAAGTATACCATGCCTGAGGAGTCCATGAAATTTGACTTAAAGAACGTCAGCAAAAAGAAGTTTGACAAAAAGAACTTTGTGCTCAGTAATCCCACAACCACCTATGTATATTATATGGCTCACAGGGAAAAATCCCCCCGTGAGGATGAATCAAACGAGAACAGCCTGAAATCCAAGGTGAAAAAGCTTCTGAATCAGAAGGGAGAAAAGGGGTCGCCTATCAGTACGAATTCCATCGGAGTAAATTCCGAGCGTCTCGGGAATCATGAGGGCGGTGATCAGCTGTCCCGTCAGGTAGAAAATTTTACCGGGCAGTTTGTGGAAAATATGACGGATGAGGAGGTCCTGGAGATGATCGATGGTCTGACCTATTCCAAACGAAAGGAAGAAAAAAACAGGACCCCTGAGCAGCAGAAGATGGCGGAGGACATGTATCTCTCCAACTATCTCATCTACACAAATACCGTACACCAGGCAATGAGAAAGATCATGAATACCATGGGAGACAACATCACCACTCTGCACAGCGAGGACTGGGCGAGGCTCCAGTCCAACCCGCGTTTTGCAGTCCTTGTGGGAGTCATGAGTTCGATCTCCTCCAATATGGAAGTAAACCTGCCCTATGAATTCCTAAAAAAATTCAGCGGACAGCCTGTGGAGCACCTGAAGGATTTTTATATGCTTTCCCGGGCAGTGTCCGGGTGTACCTTCGTCGCTGACTTACTAAGGCAGGATGTTGCGGATAAGATGAAAAATCGTGAGGGGGATTGTAACGAAATAAAGAAAGAAGCCAAACAGAAATTAACCGAGGTTCAAAAAGAGATTAAGAAGAAGCTTGATGAGGGAACCCCTGAGACATCCCCGGAGATAAAAGAACTTAGAAAAAAGGAGGCACTTTACTCAAGTGAGGAGGATCGTCCGGATCTTGTCCTTATGGATCGTGAGATAAAGAATGTGGAGGAATTCCGTAAAAAGAAGTTTACCGATGAATTCGATGATGAAAAAGAGGATAATATATATTCGCTGAATAAGGAAAGTAACAGCGAGACACTGGGTCTGCAGGCGCTTAGAGAACTGGAAATGCTTAAACACTCTGCTTATTGGGAATATAATAAAACCAGCGAAAAGGAGAAAGAGGACTATAAAAAGTCCTTAAAAAGCAGGGGTGTTCCCGAATGCTATGATATGGAGATAGCAAAGAAGATCTGCCTGGACAAATTGGGAGAAACCATTAAAGCAATAGCTAATCTGAAGATGAAAGCAGAACAGTACGGTTTAGAGACAACTGCTGTAGAGGAGAATATGGATGCGCTTGTCAAGACCATAAGGTCGTTTGGATATACAGATGATCAGCTTTCATCGTTCCTGGACGGAACATGGAAAAAAACAGCGGATTCGATGGTAAAAGATGAAGAAAGTATAGAATCGCTTAAGAAAGAAGGGAAGGAGCCGTCATCGGCTTTTACCGAAAACGTTAAGAGGGGTCAGAGAATACTGTCAGTACTTGATGACCTGGCAAACAGATTGGGATTAGAGGTTGGGTTTGAGTTCCCGTCTCTTTTCTAGTATAGCAGTTTCAAATTAGCTATACTTTTCACAAAGTATAGTTAATTGGAAAATACTATACTGATGATATGTTGGAGCAATATAAGAGAGAAAGGAGCGACATAGATAATACATGAATATATTCCTGGTTTCAGATGAGGAGAGGGCTGCCGTTATGGATATGCTTCCCGAGGATGTTGCGGAGGAAGAACCGGTACTGCTTTGCGCAGCAGAGGAGGTCGAAGGGGAATTAAGAACCGTCGGGATCCTCTCTGCGACAATGGACGGTAATTCCTGGTACATTACCCATATCGCTGTGGAAAAGGACATGCGAAGGCAGGGTATCGGGCGGGCTCTTGTGTCAGGGCTTATTGATATGGCGAGAGGATCCCTTGCGGATGGGATCAGTCTCGAATACTGTCTGGCTCCCAATGCGGATCCTGTGGCGGATGCATTTTTTGATGCGCTTAAGTTTACAGAGGTTCAAAGATCCAATATCTATTCCATCCCGGTTCTGTATATCGGATCCAGACTTCAGAATCTGCTGGCAGATATTCCGGAAGGTAACTACACATGCTTAAAAGATATTCCGGGAAGGCTCTGGGCGCAGCTGCGGCAGGATCTGACTGCTCTCGGGGAAGACTATACCCCCTCTCCCAAGACACCGCTTAAAAAGCAGATGCTCTATATTGACCCGGGAGACAGGAGGCTCTATGACGGTGATATCAGCTCCGTGTTTCTTGCAAAAAACGGAAGTGTGGGCGGATGTATCCTGATGTCTGAGAGAAAGCAGGGTATCTCTGTAGACTATGTCTGTACACTGTTAGATGACACATTAGAATACTCAGGCGCTCTTACTGGTATCTTCTGGTTATCGTATCAACAAATACTTGAGAAATACGGAGATAACGTCAGACTGTTTGCAAACACCCAGAATGACATGTCAGAACGCCTGTTTCTGAAGTTTGCCGCCGGAAAAAAAGAGGTTTACGGGGTGTCGGTTGAGAGGGAAATGGCTCTGTGATTGTATGTTGGTATTCTCTATGGCGAAACAATCCTAATCTTACACAGCCACAGTTAGCATCTATTATGGGGCTCGGAAAATCTGCTATTCAAAATAATATATCATTTCAAGTTGATGTTGGCGTTGTGCCAATTAGAAGAAACAATGATACCGGAATCAGAGAACGGGCTCAATTAATTAGATCACTTGTATTTTAGCCTTAGAAGTCAAGGGGGCGGCATCCCACATCTGCGATGTGGGATAAGCGTCGCTGGCGCTCAGGATGACAAAATGCTTAACTTAACGGCATTGGAACCGTCCCCGGTGACTTACATGATCGGGGTCTTTGGCGTTACAACAGAATCCGACCTCCGACTGTCTATCTTCTTTTGCTTTTCAATGAGTTTATCAATATCCGTGTGTCTTTTACAGGGTTATATAAATCGTCATATAATTCAAACAGCTCTGCCTGCGGCAGACTGTATATAATTCGCGCGATCCGCTCTTCCGTTGAATCCTTTTCGTATTTTTTCTCTGCTTCCTGCAGAGCTTTGGCCATCGTGGTCTCGTAATCATCTACTGTATAGCTCTCGGTGAAAAAAACCTCCTCCACGGTTCCGTCTTCCATGGTAAGCCTTACGGGTATACGGGAGCTCATGGCACCACCCACAGTATTTATACTTTCACCTTCCATGACCTCTGCGCTTATGGAACGTCCTTCCTCTATCAGAAGATTCTCATATTCAAAAATGATATTCTCTATATCGTCATCCTTCAGATTTATATCATTTGCTTACCTTGTGGGTAAGAAATACGGAAAAGCCCGCAGTGATTTGTTTAAGCGTGTCAGGGGTATTGCCAGCGTTGCAAATATACCGGAAATAAAGGTACAGGCAGAACTGATCGATAAGATTCTTCATACGGATTACATCGATAACTGCGGCATTAATGAGTTTGAGGAAATCAGAGAAAAACTTCGTAATCTCATGAAGTATATTCCTCATACCAAGCTTCGTTATGATACAAACTTTGAGGATGATATTCTTGATGTCACATGGAACGAGTCGGAGCTTGAAAATGATGATCTGAAGAATTACAAGGCAAAAGCGGAATACTATATCCGTGAGCATCAGGATAATGAGGCAATCAAGAAGCTTAAATCTAATATTCCGCTGTCTCACGATGATATAGAAGCGCTGGAGAAGGTTCTTTGGTCAGAACTTGGCACCAAGGAAGAATATGAGCAGGAGTACGGTTCTAAGCCTTTGGGTGAGCTCGTGCGTGAGATCGTTGGCCTTGATATGAATGCAGCCAAAGCGGCGTTTTCAGAGTACTTGGAAGGCGCTAATCTTGACAGCCGGCAGATATACTTTGTGAACCAGATTGTGGAGTATATTGTTCACAACGGCATGATGAAGGATCTGTCCGTGCTTCAGGAATCTCCGTTCACGGATCAGGGAAGCGTGGTTGAGATATTTACAGATCTTAATGTATGGATGGGAATCCGGAAAGTTATTGAAAGCATAAATGATAACGCGATAGCAGCGTAAGAAGGTGTATGTAATTGGGTAATGTGAATACTATACAAAGTAAAATCATGCAGCTGGAAGGTGGAGTTTTTCAGTCGTTGTTTGATGAGTATCTTTATAAAAAATATAGATTTACAAATATTCAAACTTTAGGTGTGCAGACTGCGACTAATAAGCCAACAAAAGGAACTCCGGATACGTATGTGTTGACGGAAGATGGGAAGTATATACTGATTAACTACGGAAGCGTAAGTTCTCAGCCCGCAGATAAAATACGGGCTGATATTTTGTCATGCTTCAATACTGCCAAATTATCATTAGAGAAAGATAAAATCAAAAAGATTATCTGTGGACACTGTTCAACAATGAAGAAAATCATCGGCTGTTTTTGAATCAGTAGCAATTAAAGTAGCAAATAAGGTGGTAAATAAAGTGGCAAATAGAATGAGATAGTACAAAATGGCGGTTTATGAAGAAAGGAAAAGGTGCGCATAATCAAAAAAATGAGGTGAATTCTATTGCGCATAATCGAAATAAATGATAAAATGCGCGTATAATCAAAGAATGCGCAGCTCTAAAATGTGCGCATAGTCATAATAGCATGATTGAAAGCGGAGTTATGACTATCAGGGAGAAGTATCATGATTTTAAAAAGAAAAATCTATAGTAAATTGCTGAATTGGAAAAATGAATGTCAGGGAACAAAAGCGATAATGGTGGAAGGCGCAAGACGTATTGGTAAATCCACAATCGTGGAGGAATTTGCCAAGCAGGAATATGAATCATATATCCTAATAGATTTTGCAAAAAAGGATAAGATTGTAGAAGAATACTTTAATCAATACCTTAATAAGCTGGACGACTTATTCATGCTACTTAGTACCTATTATGGAGTCAATCTTGTTAAGAGAAAATCTGTGCTGATTTTTGATGAAGTGCAGATGTTTCCGCAGGCCAGAGCTGCAATAAAGTATCTTGTTGCAGATGGAAGATACGATTATATAGAAACCGGATCGTTGATATCAATCAAGGAAAATGTAAAGGACATCGTAATTCCTTCAGAGGAAAGAAGTATTACGATGTATCCGCTTGATTTTGAGGAGTTCGCCGGGGCGCTTGGAGAAGAGCAAATAATAAACTATATAAAGAGCTGTTTTGAAAAGAGAGAACCTTTGGAAAGAGGGATGCATAACAAAGCAATGATGCTGTTTAAACAGTACATGTTGGTTGGAGGAATGCCCAAACCGGTTATTCTTTATATCGAAAATGAAAAAAACTTTGGTTTTGCGGATGCTGAAAAGCGAGATATTTTGAAATTGTATCGTAATGACATTATGAAGATCAAGGCTCAGTATCGTAGTAAGGTTTTGGCTATTTTTGACCAGATTCCGGGTTTGTTGTCCGGGCATGAGAAGCGGGTTGTGTTCAAAGATATACAAGAAGGTAGTTATGCGGATCAATACTGCGATACATTCTTTTGGCTGGCTGATTCTATGATTTCAAACGAATGCTTCCTGTGTAATGATCCAAATGTAGGTCTTTCAATAAATGAAGAGCGTACTTACGTGAAATGCTATCTGGGGGATACCGGACTTTTGCTCAGCCATGCTTTTGATGAGAACGAATTGCTTGAGAGTGAGGTGTATGCGCAGATACTTAATGACAAGCTTTCTGTTAATGAGGGAATGTTATATGAGAACGTAATTGCACAGATGCTTGTGGCGAATGGACACAAATTGTATTTTTATACTCATTACTCAACAGAAAAGCATCGGAATGATATAGAAATTGATTTCATTATTTCTAATAACAGCAAGTTAAAAAATAAGATGTATCCGATTGAAGTTAAGTCGGGAAAAAAATATACTACAACTTCATTAAGCAGATTTAGGGAAAAATACAAAACAAGAATCGGTGAGAGTTATATTATTCATCCGAAAAATTTGATTATAAAAGATAATATAGTGTGTATACCCGCGTATATGACGTTTTGCTTGTAACAAAGAATGAAATTTTTACAGGTCTGGTGTTGATGTATGGAATTAAGAAGGAGTACGGTTCTAAGCCTTTGGGTGAGCTTGTGCGTGAAATCGTCGGTCTTGATATGAATGCGGCCAAGGCTGCTTTTTCCGAATACTTGGAGAGCAACAACCTTGATAGCCGCCAGATATACTTTGTGAATCAGATTGTCGAGTATATCGTTCATAACGGAATGATGAAAGATCTGTCCGTGCTTCAGGAATCTCCGTTCACGGATCAGGGAAGCGTAGTTGAGATATTTACAGATCTGAATGTCTGGATGGGAATCCGGGGGGACCCAAAACCCCTTTTATTAACGATCATAAGCGGTCATAGAAAGCAACTGCTTTTGACAGATCAGAGCGATCGTGCTAATATCTATAGCGGCACATATCATACCATAATAATACAGGGACGGAAAACGAATGAGAAATAAGGAAAAAGATGCAATTGAAATGGCCAAAAAAAGGCAGTCAATATTGGAAAAATCTTATCAGTTGTTTTCATCCGAAGGGATAAGGTCCGTATCATATCTGGATATTGCCAAAGCCTGCGGATACGGAACCACAACACTTCACCGCTATTACAGCACGAAGCCAAAGCTGGTTGTCGCCGTTGCCGCCTGGAAGTGGGAGCAGTTCCGGGAAGAGAATAAAGTGCGAAGACCGAACTTAGATTTCAACAGTATGACAGCTGCCGGGATATTGGAGTTTTATCTGGAATCATTCATTGAACTGTACAGGAATCAAAAGGATCTTTTGCAATTCAATCAGTTCTTTAATGCTTATGTGAAGTCTGAACATATCGACACCGGAACGATGCAGCCTTATCAGGCGATGATAGGGAGACTAAGGGAGCAGTTTCATGAGGTGTACCTAAAGGCCGAACAGGATAAGACCGTTCGCACCGACGTGCCGGAAGAGGAAATGTTCAGTAAGATACTCCACGTTATGCTGGCGGTAGTTACGAGATATGCGACAGGGCTTGTGTATATCCCGGAAAAAGAGTTTGATCCGGAAAAAGAACTGCTTTACGTGAAGGAACTGCTTTTTAGAGATTACCGTTTGTAAACGTGACTTTTAGGCTTTAGGATCTGTTCATAAATAAATCTTCACATTTGAAAAGACCTGCAACAACCGGACCGGTTAAGATTAAGAAAGGGAGTCATCCGATGAAAGAAAAGAAAACGTCAGGTATAGCCATAGTAATAAGGGTTATACTCATAGTCATACTGGTGATAATCCTTGGCTTTATTCTGCTGGTGATGTGTTCACCGGACGAGACCGGGAAAGAGAACGGGGAAGGAAACGGTACTGCGGAAGCAGGCGGGGAAGCAACAGAGGAAGCTTATCAGACAGGAGAAAATGAAAGCGGCAAGACAGAGGTAAAAAATAAAAAATCCCGGACGACCGGCAAGCAGTACGGAAAGCCGGATACCAGCTGGACGGTTATGCTCTATCTCTGCGGGACCGATCTGGAAAGCGAGGGAGGATACGCAAGCTTTAATCTGGACGAGATATGCGAAGCAGAGCTTAATGACAATGTGAATTTTCTTATAGAAGCCGGCGGCACACGGGAGTGGCAGACCGAAGGAATATCGAACGGGAAGCTCACGAGGCTTCACTTAGAGGACGGAAGAATGCTGATCGACGAGGAATGTGACTCTTCCTCTATGGGTGATGCCGATACCCTGAGTGATTTTCTGAGATGGGGTGCTTCCGCATATCCGGCTGACCGTTATATGCTGATCTTCTGGGATCATGGCGGAGGGAGCCTTTTCGGCGTATGCCAGGATGAGCTTTATGAAAATGATTCCCTTTCCTTAAAGGAAGTGAAAAATGCAATAGTGGAGGCGGAAGTGCCGTTTGAGGTAGCCGGTTTTGATGCCTGCCTTATGTCGACATTGGAAACTGCCGAGACACTTCAGGGTTATGCCCATTATCTGGTGGCATCAGAAGAAACCGAGCCCGGAACAGGATGGGATTATACGAAATGGCTTGATTTTCTGGCGGAAAACCCGGGATGTGACGGAAAGAAACTCGGAAGCGTGATCGTTGACAGCTATATGGAGAAATGCGATTCTATCGGTGAGAAAAGCATGGCCACGCTTTCGGTTACCGATCTGACCAGGATTCCGGAATTATCAGCTGCTTTCAGGGATTATTCCGGGGAGCTTGTGATGTCCACACAGAATGCAGGTGATTTTCAGGCAGTGATCCGTGAAGCTTCACGGACAGAAAGCTACGGGGAAAGAAGCGGGACGGACGGAACCTACGACATGGTTGATCTCGGCGATCTGGTGAATAATACGGGAGATATTCTGACAAAGAATTCGGAAGCTGTTCTTAAAGCACTTGATGAGGCTGTGATCTATGAGTCCCATGGGGTATACCGTTCCAGGGCTACCGGCCTTTCCGTCTTCTATCCGAAATACATAGATGATGATGTTTACAAGGCATATGAGGAGATAACCGATAATACCGCCTACCTTGAGTATGCCAGCATCGTTAACGGTGAATGGGATGAGGGAGCCTGGGAGACAGCCTGGCAGGAGGCCTATGACGCCCAGGGCAGTGGAGAACAGTCCTCCGGCGGGTTCTTTGATTCCTTCTTCGGAAGCGGATACAGTGGGGAAGAGAGTGAGGATAATGAAGAGGAAGAGCCTGAAACCGGCGGGTTTGCAGGGAGCTTTTTTGGGAATGATTACAGTGAGAACTCGGTGAATCTGTTCCAGAATCTGAGTCCCGTACAGCCGGGTGATGAGGAGCTGGAATACGAGCAGTTTCTTGATAATGACAATATACTTAATCTGAATATAACCTCAGGTCTGAGCCAGATCAAGGATGTAAGGTTCAGGATATTGTTTGAGCAGGATGATGAAAATCTGCTGTATATGGGGTGTGACTCGGATATTAACGCGGATTATGACAAGGGTGAATTCAGTGACAATTTCAGAGGAACATGGATCACCATAGGAGGAGAGTATGTCTGCGCAGAGCTTATCGACAGCACTGACGATTATTATCTCTATATCATTCCTGCCATTGTAAACGGAGAAGAGACCTATATCCGTGCGGTATACGAATTTGACAAGGAGGCCTTCAAGGTTTTGGGAACCTATGACGGAGTGGATGAAACATCCGGATTAAGCGGAAGGAATATACACCCTCTGAAAAACGGGGATAAAATAGATTTCATATTCTATTCCGTAAATCTTAACTCGGATGATGATGAAGACCCTGAGGAAGAGATCATCGGAAGCATAGTCTGGAGTGATGATACCGAAATGCTTGATGAAGAGATGGATGACGGCAGGTTTTATTATATGTTTGAAATAGTGGATGTTTTCGGAAATGAGACGGAGTGTGATCCGGTGATCATGGAAATAAAAGACGGTGAAATGTATACATACGAAATGTGATGAAAAGAATCCTTGATCTTCTAAAACGGCAGATAGATTATTTAGTTCCCGGGGATGCAGAGATCCGGGTCGGAGCATTCAATATTCTTGCGGTATGCGGTATGGTTGTCAGTATCACCACAGCCATAGTAAATGCCGTCGCCGGTAATGATCCCGTGGTCGTACTGGCGGATTGTGCAGGGGCTGTTCACGGCCCTTTATTTCATTCAGGGATGTAAAGGATATTCCGAAGCTTCCGACGAATATGTTCAAATGAGGTAACTATTCAGAGCAGTCACCTCAGTATGACGAAAGGAGCGGCATAAACAATATATGGCATACAAGGTATCTTATAAGGTTGTTTCAGAACAGGGTGAGCAGTTAAAAGCCGTAGCAAGGGATATGGATAATTATGTGACAGAGCTGAGCGGTATCGTGTCAAGGCTTGGTAATGACGAGCTGCTTCAATCCGTAAGAAACGATCTCAATAAATTCAGGCAGCAGCTTGAAGAGGAAAAGACGGTGCTGAATCTTGCAGGACAGGTGATAGTGGACGCTATGCAGAGCTATACCTCCGTTGAGAAGAAATGCGTAGCAAAGGTGGATAAGGCGAAGGCTCATAACCGTGATTTCTATAAGCGCCCCGTTTCAATCGCATCGGCAGGAGGAGCGGTGACAGGAGCAGTGGCCGGTGCGAGAGGTTGAAGCGGAAGCATAGCCGCGGTAAGTTACTCTGTGTTCTTCTTGATATAACCGTCCGGGTCGATGGTCACGTTATCCGTGGACCATTCCCGCATATTATTTAATACACGGTCGTAATCGGCAGACCCTTTAGGAAGCTCACGTGCGGAGCAGTTTATCTGCATGCAGGGGATGAATTGCAGGGTTTCTATGCTTTTGTCCTTTATCACCGCTTCCACAAGGCAGTTATCCAGGGTTTTTGAACTAAACCAATAATTACCGAGACTGTAGAAAACCGGGGTATCGTTGATATATTCGATACCCTGGAGGACATGGGGGTGATCTCCGATTATGAGGTCGGCACCGGCCTCTACATAGGCTTTCGCCAGCTCTGTCTGCGCTGCCTCGTATTTATTTACGTTTTCACTGCCCCAGTGGACATAGACAATGACAAAATCACTGTTGTCTTCTGCCTTTCTTATCACGGACAGGAACCTTTCCGGTTCCAGGGTTCTCAAAACCCCGGGCTCCGTTTCAGTTGCTTCCTTTGTATCCGGAGGAAGGCTTCTCTCTATCTGAGTGGCGGATACAAAGGCGATCTTCATTCCACCGGAAATAAAATAAACAGGCTTTTCCGCTTCATCAATATTATGCCCTGCTCCTACATAGGGGATCCCGGCCTCATTTAATGTGTCAAAGGTGTCGAGCAGGGCATCCGGACCGTGGTCATAGGCGTGGTTATTTGCGAGGCTCACGATATCAGCCCCCTGATCGAGAAGGAATGACACGGTTTCCGGCTTTGCCCGGAAGGTGAATTTCTTATTGGGAGTGGGGGTTCCGCGATTACTGTAGGGGAATTCATTGTTGATCATAAAGATATCCGCGGAATTCGTGAGCTTAAGAAGGGAGGCATCGATACAACCCTCAATACCGTTTCCGCGGTTACGCAGAGTATTCATATTGGCATATCTGTCGTCAAAATTGATGTCACCCGCAAAGTCAATCCTAACAACGCCATTTTCCGCGGTACTTTTCAGGTACACACCATTTTCCGAAACATCCTCTTCCCCAAGCACATATCCTTCAAAGGAGTTCTCCGGTTCTTTGGTATCCTCAACGGGTGCAGGGAGCTTATCTTCCGTAGATTTGCTGACCGGGATCCTGATAGTATCATCGGACTCCGGCTTCTTTTCGTCTGATACTGCTTTTCCCGAAGCATCAAGGACGATATCCTCCCGGGATTTTTCCTGAGCCCGGGATCCGGTCGCGGGGGTAGGCTGCGTCTTCCCCTGCTCACAGGCACATAGAAGGATGAAACAAAATAGTAAAATTATATATAGTCTTATTTTTTTCATAATGGAAGGCTCCGGGATCAAAAAAAAAGTTTAATGAATGGATAAGTACTTAGGACAGCTCCTTACTGCTCTTCATAATCCACATTGCAGCCGGTAAAAAGCGTTTTGATTTTTTTGTCCCAGAGAATGTCAATATCGTGATCCGGGACAAATTCTTTCATGGATGTACCGGTGGTTACGAAAAGACCGGTGTTATCAAACCTGATCATTACGAGAAGAGCACGGATATTCGGGAAACCGGGAAGCTCTCCGAAGGGAGAGGTATCTCCATGGAAAACAAACTTCATAAATTCCGGAGTGTGCTTCCCCTTTATGAGGTCCCTGCAGCTCCCGCGAAGGAGTGCCCAGGGTGTATAGGGGTCGTTAAAGCCCGGCGTTTCCGAAGTATCGTCGCCGTCGAAAAAGCCGCTCTCAAAGAGACCGTCGATACTATAGGAGACAAAGGTCTTTATCACAGCTTCTTCAAGGGTGAAGCCGTCAAAGGTATCCGATGTGAACAGAAGGTTCATAAAGTGTCTGATGTTTTTTATCCTGAGTGCGATCATAGACTGATTAAACTACATTGAAGAGAAAAATACAAGATGTTATAATATGATTAAAGCGCCAAAAGTAATTGTCACCACACAAGCTTGCTTGTGTGGTGACAAGAACTTTGGGCGCACTCCTACACGAGCATGAAGTGGGGAAGGGGCCCCGCGAAATGCGAGTGTGGGGTAGGATTGTGGGAGTGCGTAGCACGGAACAATCCGTGTTTAATCAAAATGTGACTTTTGGCGTCCAAATCATTATATTGCGGTAATTCAGTAGACCAGGAAGGCAGGAAATACCGTTGAAAATCAGGTTTGTAGGGGACAGCTGCTGTGAGTTCCCGGAGGATTTTAAGGAAAAATACGAATGTATATCCGTACCTCTTACGATAGAGGTGGGAGATCATACTATCATAGATGATGAAAGCTTTGATCAGAAGGATTTTCTCAACAGGGTGGCAGAGTATCCCAAGTGCCCCAGATCCTCCTGCCCTTCGCCGGAAGCGTATATGAAGGCATATGAAGGAGAATATGACGCTCTCTTCGTGACCACCTTATCCGCGGAGCTTTCCGGCTCCTATAACAGTGCGGTGCTTGCGAAAAAGCTGTTTGAGGAAGAGCATGGAGAAAGGAATATCCATGTATTTAATTCCTGCTCCGCATCCGGAGGGGAAATGCAGGCACTGCTCAAGGCTGCCGAATATGCGGAAGCCGGGCTTTCCTTTGAAGAGACAGTGGAGAAAACAGAGTATTTTATCAAAAATGAGCTCAAAACATATTTTGTGCTGGAAAGCCTTGAAACCCTGAGAAAGAACGGACGGTTGTCAAGGCTGAAGACTATTGCGGCAACTGCCCTGAATATCAAGCCTGTCTGTGCCGGAGATAAAGGAACGATTGTCCAGCTTGCACTTGCCAGAGGAATGAAAAGCGCGCTTTCCAAAATGATAGAGATATCACTTGAAAAGGTGAAAAATACGGAAGAGAGGATACTGCTCATTAATCACTGCAACTGCAGGAAGAGGGCAGAGGAGGTGCTGTCCTCCTATATCAGGAAAGCAAAGTTCGCCAAAACCTATATTCTGGATACGGCAGGTATAAGCTCCCTTTATGCAGGCGACGGGGGCATCATAGTTACGTTGTAGCTTTACATGAAGCTGAAATTATAGGGGGAGAAAAACAGGAGAAAAACAATGGCAGTCACATACACTATGAGAAGGAAGGGCATGCCGATCACGAATTTCAGATGCTTTGTTTTGTGATGGAATAAACGCATTCCCAGGAGGCAGCCTAAAGCCCCTCCCAGGATCGCGGGAATAAAAAGGGAGAACTCACTTATCCGCCAGTGGCTGCGTTCAGCCCTTCTTTTGTCGATAAACATCAGGATAAATCCCCATAGATTGACTATAAGGAAATATGACCCGACAGCCATAAACATTGTTTTCATGCGTCAGCTGTTCTTTCCTTTTTCTGCCTCTTGCATCTTCATTGCACGTACCTTTGTAGACAGTCCGAAGAGGGTGATGAAGCCCTGGGCGTCATGATGGTCATATAGATCCCCGGTCTTGAATGAAGCCAGACTTTCGTTATAGAGAGAATAGGGAGAGGTTTCACCGCACTTGATGATATTCCCCTTATAAAGCTTGAACTTTACCTCTCCGGTTACGTACTCCTGGGTAGTCTTTATGAAAGCTGAAAGTGCCTCCCGTAAGGGTGTGAACCACTTTCCTTCATATACCAGCTGTGCCAGCTCATCGCTTAAGCTTTTCTTCACACGGGCACATTCCCTGTCAAGGATGAGCTCTTCGAGCTGCTCGTGTGCTGCATAAAGTATAGTTCCTCCGGGGGTCTCGTACACACCGCGGCTTTTCATACCTACAACCCGGTTTTCCACTATGTCTATTATTCCCACACCATGCTTTCCGCCAAGCTTATTCAGGGTTCGGATGATGTCGGACACCTTCATTTTCTTTCCGTTAACAGAGGTGGGGACACCTTTTTCAAAGGTCATGGTCACATATTCGGCTTCGTCAGGTGCATCCTCGGGACTCACGCCAAGCACCAGAAGATGCTTGTAATTCGGCTCCTTGGAAGGATCCTCCAGCTCCAGTCCTTCGTGGCTTATGTGCCAGAGATTCCGGTCTCTGCTGTAGGAGGAGTCCGCACTGAAGGGAAGGTTGATACCGTGCTTTCTGCAGTATTCTATCTCCGATTCCCTGGAGTCCATCGTCCACGCGTTGTCACGCCAGGCTGCTATTATCTTTAAGTCGGGAGCCAGAGCCTTGATTCCAAGCTCGAATCTTATTTGGTCATTGCCCTTTCCGGTAGCACCGTGGCAGATGGCGGTGGCGTTTTCCTTTCGTGCTATCTCCACAAGCTTCTTTGCGATAAGGGGTCTTGCCATGGAGGTTCCGAGAAGATACCGGTTTTCATATACAGCATGTGCCTGGACGCAGGGAAGGATGTATTCATCCGCGAATTCATCCGTCACGTCTTCGATATAGAGCTTTGATGCACCGCAGGATTTTGCGCGCTCCTCGAGCCCGTCAAGTTCTTCCTCCTGTCCGCAGTCGATGCAGACACAGATAACATCATAATCATATGTTTCCTTGAGCCAGGGAATAATGGCAGTGGTATCCAGACCACCGGAATATGCGAGTATCACCTTTTCTTTTTTAGACATTTGGTTTATCCTTTCATTGTGCTTATAACGGAGTGAACTGTTGTATCATCATACAACTATTTTTACCAATGCGCAAGTGATTTATTCATAAAAATAGAATAAATATTCACAAATAATAGATGAATATGCACAATAGCTTGCATAATATACAGAGTTGTTGTATATTTATGCAACGATCAATTATTGACGGATTGTATTTACGGAAGATTCTTCGGGCTTTGCCCTCAGGATCAGAAAGGAATGAATATGATTAAAGCCGGGATCATAGGAGCCACAGGCTACGCAGGAAACGAGATAGTAAGGCTTCTTCTGGGACATAAGGATGTTGAGATAGAGTGGCTTGTTTCGAAGAGCTTTGAAGGCCGGAATTTCGCGGATATATACAGGAACTTTTTTGAGATCCTCGATATGGACTGCCTCGGAAGCGATCTTGAAAACCTCATAGACAGGGTTGATGTGATATTTACGGCAACCCCGCAGGGTTATCTTTCTTCCGTATTAAAGGAAGAAATGCTGGAAAAAGCGGTTTTCATCGATCTTTCGGCAGACTACCGCATAAAGGATGTGGAGATCTATGAAAAGTGGTATGGTATAAAGCACGCCTCACCGGAGCTTATCAAAAGAGCAGTGTACGGACTGTGTGAGGTAAACCGTGATGACATAAGGAATACCAGGCTGCTTGCGAATCCCGGTTGCTTTACCACTTGCTCCATACTTACGGCTTATCCGCTTATAAAGGAGCAGCTGATCGACCCGGATACGCTTATAATAAATGCACTTTCCGGGGTTTCCGGTGCAGGACGGGGAGCGAAGGTTCAGAATCTCTTTTCCGAGGTCAATGAGAGTGCGAAGGCCTACGGGGTAACTACCCACCGGCACACTCCGGAGATTGAAGAACAGCTATCATATGCCTATGGTGGAAGTGTCACAGTGAACTTTACGCCTCATCTCATTCCCATGAACAGAGGTATACTGGTCACCGAAACTGCGTCTCTTAGGCAGGGAGCAGATGAAGGCAGCATAAGAGCCGCATATGAAAAGCATTTTGGCAGGGAGTTTTTCATCAGGCTGCTTAAGGATGGCTTTAATCCCGAGACCAGGTTTGTGGAGGGAAGCAACTTTACGGATATCGGTTTTAAGGTTGATCGGCGGACAAACAGGGTTGTTCTGATGGGAGCCCTTGATAATCTGGTAAAGGGTGCAGCGGGACAGGCTGTGCAGAATATGAACATTATTTTCGGTTTTGATGAGACGGAAGGCCTGAAGGCCTTACCCATGGTTCCTTAAGTATGAATATAAGAATAATGAAAAAAGAAGACTATGAGGGGGTCCATGCTCTGTGGCTTTCCATAAAGGGCTTTTCCATACGGAGCATTGATGACAGCCGGGAGGGCGTTGAAAGGTTTTTGCGGCGTAACCCCGATACATCCATAGTGGCCGAGGATAACGGCGAGATCATAGGTGCCATTCTCTGCGGACATGACGGCAGAAGAGCTACCTTCTACCATGTCTGTGTACGTGAGGACAGGCGGAAGCAGGGAGTCGGCAAGGCAATGGTCATTATGGCAATGAATGCGTTAAAGAAAGAAAAGATAAATAAGGTTGCTCTTATAGCCTTTACCAGAAATGATGTGGGCAATGCTTTCTGGAAGAGCATAGGCTGGAAGCAGAGAACTGATCTGAATTACTATGATTTTGTTCTCAATGCGGAAAACATTGAAAGCTTTGTGACGGCGGGGTGAGATCTTCCTCCCGGAACGGGGAAAGGATGGTCATAGACGGGTCAAAGCCGCAAAACGGCAGAAGGCCTGAAATGCAGGAAGGAGCGGTATCGACAAAGTATGGATATCAGGAAGACAGAAGGCGGTGTGACTGCTGCAAAGGGCTTTAAGGCAGCCTGCACCGCGGCAGGAATTAAATATAAGGATCGTGATGATATGGCCATGATCTTCTCGGAAAAGCCCTGTGAGTGCGCGGGAACCTTTACAAGAAACAGGGTGAAGGCTGCCTGCGTGAAATGGGACAGGGAGCTTGTTTCCTCCGGAAAGAAGCTTCATGCCGTGGTCATCAATTCGGGAATAGCAAATGCCTGCACCGGGGAAGAAGGCTACATAGCCTGCAGAAAAACTGCGGAAGCAGTGGAATGGAGCCTTAATGTCCCTCCGGATTCCACAGCGGTAGCTTCCACGGGAGTGATCGGAATGCAGCTTCCGGTGGAAAAGCTTATAAAGGGTGTCGGGGATATGAGCGGAAAGCTTTCTGACAGCCTTGAGAGCGGAACAAAAGCATCAAAGGCCATTATGACCACTGATACCGTGAATAAAGAGGCGGCAGTAAGCTTCACGGTCGGAGGCAGGGAGGCTGTCATAGGCGGCATGTGCAAGGGCTCGGGAATGATACATCCGGATATGTGTACCATGCTTGCCTTTATCACTACGGATGTGGATATAGAAAGAGAGCTTATGCAGAAGGCCGTGAGCGGGGTCATTAACGATACCTTCAATATGATCACGGTTGACGGGGATACCTCTACAAATGACACCTTTATGCTCTTATCAAACGCCATGGCGGGAAATGAAAGGATATGTACGGAGAATGAAGACTATGAGTGCTTTAAGGAAGCGTTGAATACGGTATGCAGGGATCTCGCCCGCAGGATGGCGGCTGACGGGGAGGGAGCCACAAAGCTCTTTGAGGCAAAGGTTGTGAACGCCCGGAGTAAGGAGGACGCAAGGATCCTTGCAAAGGCAGTAGTCGGATCAAACCTTTCAAAGGCTGCCATTTTCGGCTGTGATGCGAATTTCGGACGCTTCTTATGCGCAATGGGATATTCCGGTGCGGATTTCTCAGAGGAGGATGTGGAGCTCTACTTTGAAAGCAGTGCAGGGAAGCTTATGGTCTTTGACCATGGGGTGCCGCTTGATTTCGATGAGGAAAAGGCGGTAAGGATAATGAAGGCGGATGAGGTCACGGTGCTTATAGACATGAATGAGGGAGCAGAAGAAGCAACGGCCTGGGGCTGCGACCTTACCTATGATTATGTGAAGATAAATGCGGATTACAGGACGTGAAATGACGAAAGGAGTGGTGACGAAAGAGATGAACGATTCTGAGATGCAGAGATTGCAGGAAAAGGCAGGGGTGCTTATTGAGGCACTGCCTTATATACAGCAGTTCAACCGGCGGATAATCGTCGTAAAATACGGCGGCTCCGCAATGACCGGTGACGAGCTCCGTGAAAATGTGATAAAGGATGTTACCCTTTTGAAGCTCGTAGGCTTTAAGCCCATAATAGTGCATGGCGGGGGAAAGGAAATAAGCAGCTGGGTTTCCAGGGTCGGAATGAAAAGTGAGTTTGTAAACGGACTCAGGGTTACGGATGCGGACACAATGGAGATCGCCGAAATGGTCCTTAATAAGGTGAATAAGGATCTGGTGAGATATGTGGAATCCTTGGGAGTCAGAGCCGTGGGAGTCAGTGGAAAGGACGGAGGACTGCTGAAGGTAAAGAAGAAGTATTCCGATGGGCAGGATATCGGTTTTGTGGGAGAGATCACTGAGGTAGATCCGAAAATACTCTTTGATCTTCTGGAAAAGGACTTTCTGCCTGTTGTGGCACCCACCGGACTGGACGGTGAATACAATACCTTCAACATTAATGCGGACGATGCGGCCTGTGCCATCGCAAAGGCCGTGAATGCGGAGAAGCTGGCATTCCTTACGGATATTGAGGGCTTATATAAGGACATCAATGACAGATCAAGCTTCATTTCCCGTATCACTGCGGACGAAGCGGAGGAACTCTTAAACAGTGGCTATATCGGCGGAGGAATGATACCGAAGCTCGGGAACTGCATAGATGCCGTAAGGAACGGGGTAAACAATGTCCACATCCTGGACGGGAGGATACTCCACTGCCTTCTTCTGGAGGTATTCACAAATAAAGGAATAGGAACGGTGATGGTAAAATGAGCACATCTGAGGTTTATATCGAAAAAGGGGAGAAGAATCTCCTCCATACTTACAACAGGTTTCCGATTGTTCTGGATCATGGCAAGGGCGTTTTTCTCTATGACGCCGACGGGAAGGAATATCTGGATTTTTCTGCGGGGATAGCGGTATTTGCCCTGGGATACGGGAACGAGGTTTATAATGACGCCCTGAAAAGGCAGATCGACAAGCTTATCCATACCAGCAACCTCTATTACAATGCACCCGCGGTTATAGCAGCGGGAGAGCTTTGCCGGATAAGCGGAATGGACAGGGTATTCTTCACAAACAGCGGGACGGAGGCCATAGAGGGAGCCATAAAGTCGGCACTTAAATATGCTTTTACAAAAAAGCCGGCGGACGATTATGAGATAATAGCTATGGAAAACAGCTTCCACGGAAGGAGCATGGGAGCTCTGTCCGTAACGGGAAATGCCCATTACAGGGAGGCCTTCGGAACAGGCATCGGACATATAAAGTTTGCGGAGTTTAATAATCTTGACAGCGTAAAGAATGCCATAACGGATAAGACCTGCGCTGTCATCACCGAGACTCTGCAGGGAGAGGGAGGTATTTATCCCGCCGATGAGGGCTTCCTGAAGGGCTTAAGGGAGCTGTGCAGCGAAAGGGACATTCTTCTCATCCTTGACGAGATACAGTGCGGAATGGGCAGGACGGGATATATGTTTGCTTTTGAGGAGTATGGGATAAAGCCGGATATAATGACCGCTGCCAAGGCTCTTGGCTGCGGTTTCCCGGTGGGAGCCTTCCTGATGACAGAGAGGGTTGCGGAAAAGTCTCTTAAACCCGGGGATCACGGATCCACGTACGGCGGAAATCCTCTGGCCGGTGCCGCGGTAATGGCTGTTCTCGATGAATATGAGGAAAAGGATATCGCGGGGCATGTAAGGGAGCTTACACCCTGTCTCAGTGAAAAGCTGGAAAGCATAAAATCGGAATTTGATATCGTTACCGCTCACCGGGGCAAGGGTTTTATGCAGGGTCTGGAATTCAGTGTTCCCGTGGGGGATATCATCAGGAACTGCCAGAAGGAGGGTCTGCTTTTGATCAGTGCGGGAGCCAATATTATCCGTTTTGTTCCGCCCCTTGTCATTGAAAAAGAACATATTGACAGAATGTACGAAATATTAACAAAAGTATTACAGGATCGTTAAAAAAGTCTGTTGTTTTTTTTACATCCTGAGAATATAATTACCTTACATTTGGGACGCCTGGCGGAGGAAGGTCAGGTGTAAATTGAAAAAAAGAATATGTGGCATATTCATCCTCGCTTTAGTCCTCTGTTTCAGCGGATGCGGCGAAGATGAGGAGATAGTGATAAGCAACAGGGAGGCTTCGGCGGAGGCTTCAGACCCGGAAACGGATCCGTCAGAAACGGAGGAAGCTGAAGAGCAGGAAGAGGCGGAACCGGAGGAGAGCTGCTTTGTATATCTCACAGGAGCTGTCAGGAAGCCCGGAGTTTATGAGGTGCCTTCAGGCACAAGGGTATTCAGGGTAATAGATTCCGCGGGCGGCTTTAATGAAGATGCGGCAGTGGAGGCTCTGAACCTTGCGGCAGCCGTAACCGACGGATCGGTCATCAGGGTTCCTGACCGGCAGGAATATGAGGAAACTAAAAGAGCCGCAGCCGGTACCGGAGGCCCGGGCGTACAGGGAGAGCTGCCGGGTATGTCAGGCGGAGCGGAGGCAAAGGGACTTGTCAATATCAATACGGCTTCGGTATCCGAGCTTACAGAGATAAACGGCATCGGAGAAAGCCGTGCACAGGCCATTATCAGCTACCGGGAGGAAAACGGGGCTTTCAGAAGTGTTGAAGAGATCAAGAATGTTTCCGGCATTAAGGACGGTCTCTTTAATAAGATCAAGGATCAGATCACGGTTTAAATGGCAAGAAAAGTTCTGGTTGTAGATGATGAAAAAACCATAGTAAAGGGTATCAGCTTCAGCTTAAAGCAGGATAATATGGAGGTTGATACCGCTTTTGACGGTGAGGAAGCCGTTGAAAAAGCGCGGGAGGGTGATTACGATATCATCCTTCTTGACGTGATGCTTCCAAAACTTTCGGGCTTTGATGCCTGTCAGGCCATCAGGGAATTCTCGGATGTCCCGATAATCATGCTTACCGCAAAGGGCGATGATATGGACAAGATTCTGGGACTTGAATACGGTGCCGACGACTATATCACAAAGCCCTTCAACATCCTCGAGGTGAAGGCCAGGATAAAGGCCATTATGCGCAGGATCGAGAAGAATTCCGACAGTAACGGAGCGAGGAAGCTTCTTGTCAAGGGCGCATTGAAAATGGATCTGGAGAACAGGCGCATCTATATTTATGAACACGAGATCAATCTGACTGCAAGGGAGTTTGATGTTCTTGAGCTTCTGGCAAAGAATCCCAATAAGATATATTCAAGGATGGATCTCCTGAATCTGATCTGGGGTAAGGATTATCCCGGTGACGAACGTACGGTTGACGTTCATATCAGGCGTCTGAGGGAAAAGATCGAGGAGAGTCCGAGTAACCCCCGGTATGTCCACACAAAGTGGGGCGTAGGCTACTACTTCGCCGGGTGAATGTAGGTGTATCCCGGCGAAAGTTACGAGAACCCTGAGTCAGCTTTTATTTTATAAAGGAGGCAAAAGTGAGCGATTATTTCAAGAATGTACCAAAGGTAAAGTATGAAGGACCGAAGAGCAAAAATCCCTTCGCCTTCAAGTTCTATGATCCCGACAGGAAGGTTGCCGGGAAGACCATGCGTGAACAGCTGAAATTCGGTATGGCTTGGTGGCATACTCTCTGTGCCAACGGCCAGGATATGTTCGGATCCCCCACCATGGACAAGAGCTTCGGGAACAAGGAAGCCATGGACCTTGCAAAGGCCAAGGTGGATGCGGGCTTTGAGTTTATGGACAAGCTGGGGATCGATTATTACTGCTTCCATGACCGTGATATTGCTCCGGAGGGAAGGAACATAGACGAGAGCACGGAAAACCTGAACACCATCGTTGATATCCTTAAGGATAAGCAGAAGGAGAGCGGAAAGAAGCTTCTCTGGGGAACGGCCAACCTCTTTAATAATCCCCGTTACATGCACGGCGCAGGTACGGCTCCGAATGCAGATGCCTTTGCCTATGCTGCAGCACAGTTAAAGGCAGCTCTGGAAGCCACCAAGACTCTGGACGGCGCAGGCTATACCTGCTGGGGAGGACGTGAGGGCTATGAAACCCTTCTCAATACAGATATGGGGCTGGAGCTTGACAATATGGCAAGGCTCTTCAAGATGCTGATCGCCCATGCGGACAAGATCGGATTCACAGGTCCTTTCTACATCGAGCCTAAGCCGAAGGAGCCCACAAAGCACCAGTATGATTTTGATGCAGCCACCTGTGTAAACTTCCTTCGTGCATACGGACTTATGGACAGATTCAGGCTCAATATAGAGACAAACCACGCTACACTTGCAGGACATACTATGCAGCATGAGCTGAGAGTGGCAAGGGTGAACGGAGTATTCGGTTCGGTAGATGCCAACCAGGGCGATATGCTCCTCGGCTGGGATACGGATCAGTTCCCTACGGATGTGTACGGAGCGGCTCTGGCGATGTATGAGATACTGAAGGCAGGCGGATTTACCACCGGCGGACTGAACTTTGACGCAAAGCAGAGGAGAGGATCATTCACACTTGATGATGTTGCCATCGCCCACATTGCAGGTATGGACGGCTTTGCCCTGGGTCTTCTCCTGGCAGACAGGATGATAGAGGACGGACGTATTGACAAATTCGTGGAAGAGAGATATGCAAGCTGGAAGAGCGGTATCGGAAAGAGCATCATAGACGGAAAGGAATCTCTGGAATCTCTCTATGCCTATGTTCAGAAGATGGGCGAGGTTACCACAAATACCAGCGGCAGACAGGAAGAGCTGGAATCTGTTATGAACCAGTGCCTTATGAGCCTCGAGTTTTGATCCCGGAAACCAATGTACAGAAAAAGCTTTGAAGCCTTTGAAAACAGAATATGGCTTGCAAGCCCCACCATGCATGGTGAGGAGATAGAATTCATAAAGGAGGCCTATGACACCAACTGGATGTCTACCGTAGGCAAGAATCTGGACGCTGTAGAAGCCGCCGCTGCGGAAAAGACCGGCTGCAGATATGCGGTCGCTCTGTCCTCAGGGACGGCGGCTCTCCATCTCGCCATACGGCTGGCAGGGGAAAGGCTTTACGGTATTCATCCCGCAAACAGGGGAAGTCTCGCGGGGCACAGAGTATTCTGCTCAGATATGACCTTTGATGCTACGGTGAATCCCGTTGCATATGAGGGAGGTGAGGCCGTCTTTGTAGACGGGGAATATGATACCTGGAATATGGATCCTGTTGCTCTGGAGCAGGCCTTCAGGATTTATCCTGATACAAAACTAATCGTAGTTGCCCATCTTTACGGGACTCCTGCCAAAATGAATGAGATACGCTCAGTTGCCGATCAGCATGATGCCTTGATAGTAGAGGACGCAGCGGAATCTCTGGGTGCGGAGTACAAACTCAGGCAGACCGGTAGTCTCGGAGATTATGGTGTAATCTCGTTTAACGGGAATAAGATAATAACCGGTTCCTCCGGAGGAATGTTCCTAAGCGATTCAAGGGAGGATGCACAGAAGGTCAGGAAGTGGTCCACTCAGGCAAGGGAAGCTGCTCCCTGGTACCAGCACGAGGAGCTGGGATATAATTACAGGATGAGCAATGTCATAGCCGGAGTCATAAGGGGACAGCTTCCGCATCTAAAGGAGCACATTGCTTTGAAGAAGGCAATTTATGAACGCTACGAAAAGGGCTTTTCAGGATTGCCCTTGAGGATGAATCCCTTTGATGCGGAAAACAGCTCACCAAACTATTGGCTGAGCTCCGCTATTATAGATGACGACCATTTGTGCCGCGAAGTACGTAGCGGACGGGAAAGCCTGTACAGTCCCGAAGAGGGAAAGAGCTGTCCAATGGAGATACTTGAGACATTGAGCTCCTTAAATGCCGAAGGACGGCCAATTTGGAAGCCTATGCATCAGCAGCCTGTTTACAGGAGCAATGCTTTCATAACCCGGGAAGGAAACGGACGGGCGCTTTCAAACGCCTATATTGATGGAGGCGACAGGGGTAAGGACGGTCTTCCGGTCGATATTGGAATGGATATTTTCAAAAGAGGTTTCTGCCTGCCGAGTGACATAAAAATGACTGCGGAAGAGCAGGACAGGGTAATAGAGATAGTCAGGGCGTGCTTCGAATGAGGCACGCCTTATGTTTTGATTAAAGAACAATATTTTTTCAGATTTCCCTTGTCGGATCCTTTTTTTTGTAATAATATTGTAACAATCTGTTTTGACCTTATTGGGTATTCAGATAATGAAGACGATTTTTCTGGTTTTTCTTAATAAGCTTAAGGCTCTGAAGAGTCTGAGATTTCTGTTGATCGTTCTGTTTTTTCTTGCAGGTATTATTCCCGCAATTATTATTTCCGAAGCAGTGGTTGAGAATTACAGAACAAGGGCGGTTTCCGTCCGCACCACAGAGGCAGTGGATCAAAGCAGGATCCTTGCCACCAGGCTGGATTCCGAAGGGTACTTTCTGAACCCGGAAAATGATTCCATAAACAGCGAGATGGATCTTCTGGCAGGCATATATAACGGCAGGATTATCATTACCGACAACAGATTCGTTATAATACATGACACCTATGATCTTTCAAACGGCAGGACCATGATCTCCCAGGAGATCATAAAATGCTTTTCCTCGGGAGCGGGCTCCTCTGTTTATGACCAGGAAAACGAGTACATTGAAATATGTGTGCCTGTAAGCAACATAAAAACCGGGGAAACGGAGGGAGTACTCTTCGTATCGGCAGCAACGGGAATGATAAGGGATACGGAGGATGTACTGAACAGAAAGCTGAATATCATGCTGTTCACCATGGCCCTGCTTCTATTCGCTCTTTCTCTATTTGTGTCCTATCTTCTGACAAGACCCTTTAAGCGGATCACCGCAGCGATAAGCTCCGTTAAGGAGGGCTTCGGGGAGGCGCAGATATCAATACCTGATTATACCGAGACCGAAGCCATAATGGATGCCTTTAATAACCTTATGGGCAGGCTGAAGATCCTGGACGAATCAAGGGATGAATTTGTTTCAAATGTTTCACATGAGCTGAAGACGCCGCTTACCTCCATGAAAGTACTGGCGGATTCCCTGATCTCTGCGGATGAGGTGTCAAATGAAACCTACAGGGAGTTTATGATCGATATCGCGGAGGAAGTGGACAGGGAGGATAAGATCATCAATGATCTTCTCTCAATGGTAAAGATGGACAAGGCCACCGAGGAGATAAACGCTGAGGACACGGATATTAACGCTCTTATCGAACTCCTGTTAAAGAGACTTCGTCCCATTGCCGACAAAAAGGGAGTTCAGATAGTGTTTGAAAGCAAGAGACTGGTAAATGCCGAGGTGGACAGAACGAAATTTACCCTTGCAATAATGAATCTTGTCGAGAATGCAGTGAAATACAATAAGGAGAACGGCTGGATAAGAGTGGGACTGGACAGTGACCATCAGTTTTTCACCATAACCGTATCCGATTCCGGTATAGGGATACCGGAGGATTCTGTGGATCATATCTTTGAAAGATTCTACAGGGTTGATAAATCACATTCAAGGGAAATAGGCGGTACCGGGCTGGGGCTCGCAATTACCAGAAGCTCGATACTGATGCACAGAGGCGCTATAAAGGTCAGCAGTGTAGAGGGGGAGGGAACGACTTTTACCGTAAGGGTTCCTTTGAAATATGTGGCTGTCTGAGATACAGGCGGCAAAGAAACGGCGGAAGGAGCGGCATCGTCAAGGTATGCGGGGATCGAAACAAATAATCATAATAGCCATAATCCTTCTGTTCTGTGCTCTGCTTATACAGGGATGCGCAGAAGGCGGGGAGAGTACGGCAAAGAGAGGATACGGAGTGTATTACCTTACTCAGGATGAATCACAGATCCTCTTCGAGGAAAAACCTGAACTCTCCGAAAGCTCGGGGATTTCCGATTATATCCTGGAGCTTCAGAAGGATCCTTCGGATGTAAGGCTGAAAAGAACCGTAGGCAATGATGTTATGCTTATTGATTACAGAAATGAGGATAAGGGAACCATACTGAATTTTGACGACAGATATTATGACATGAAAATCGAAAAGGAAGTGCTTTTCCGTGCAGCGGTGGTGCAGACCGTTATGCAGGAAAAAGAGGTCAAATATGTGTTTTTTGAAGTGAACGGGGAAGCCCTGAAATATGCCAATGGAGAAGAAGTCGGGAGCATGACTGATTATTCCTTCATAGATAATGCGGGAGATGAGCTCAGCTCCTATGTAAAGAAAAGCATCAGGCTTTATTTTGCCGGCAAGGGAGGGACCTCTCTCGTTGAGACAAAGAGAGATATGGTTTACAGCAGTAATGAGCCCCTGGAGAAGGTAGTCATAGAGCAGTTGATAGCCGGACCCGGAGAGCACGAGGGCTATGCCACCATATCACCGGACACGAAGCTGAATACCATAGCCATCAAGAACGGTATATGTTACGTGAGCCTGGATACCGCCCTTGTGGACAAACCTGTGGACGTTACGGAGGAAACACTGTTATATTCCATAGTCAATTCCCTGACCAGTGTTCCGGGAGTGAATAAGGTGCAGATATCGGTAAACGGGGAAACAGACAGGGTATTACGGAGTAATGTGAGACTTGACGAAGCCTATTCATTTAACGGGGAGATAGTGAGCAGTGATTAGAAGACCCCTTGTCTTTATTGCCTGCCTCTTCCTTATTATTGCGCTTATCTTAATGAAGCTGCACCCCATAAGGGGAAATCCGCCGGACGTTCCCGACAATTCTCTTATAACCGTCAGCGGAAAGCTTTCCGACAGGCAATACAAAAACGATTCTTTTATCATTATTCTTGACAGTGCCGCTCCCGAAAAGGGAGATCCGGACAAAACTTCAGTTTTCATATATCTCAAAGAGCAATACGACAGCTTAGCGGACCTGCCTCCCATAGGGGCACGGGTCACGGTGAGGGGAAGGTTTTCTCTTTTTGAGGAAGCTTCCAATCCCGGTCAGTTCGATATGAGAAGGTATTATCTGATCAGGGGAATAGATTACAGGCTGTTTGACGGGGAGATATTGTCGTACTCAAAGAGATACGATATTTTGCGGGAAAAGCTCTTTTCCCTCCGCTGCAGTCTGGGAGCTGTCTATGACAGACTCTTAAACGAAAAGGACAGCGGGATACTAAAGGCTATGATACTCGGGGACAGAACCGCTCTGGATCCCGGTATCAAAGAGCTCTATCAGAGCGCAGGCATAGCCCATGCCCTGTCGATCTCCGGACTACATATCTCCATACTGGGATACGGTCTGTACAGACTCTTAAGAAAGCTCCGGCTGAATCCCGTGGCTGCTTCCCTATCCTGTATGCTGTTCATTTCCCTGTATTCGCTTATGGCCGGAGCCGGAACTGCAACCGTGAGGGCAGCCATAATGTTCGGAACTTGTATGGTGTCCGATCTTGTGCACAGGACATATGATCTTTTAAGTGCTCTTGCCCTGTCCCTGATGACCATTCTTTTTACGGATCCACTGTATATCTTTGACTCGGGCTTTATGCTGTCCTTCGGGGCGGTGGCAGGAATAGCGCTGATAAGCCCGGTTCTGAAAAAAAGCCTTCCCTTTGGGGAGAAAAAGCTGATGTCGGGCTTTGCAGCAAGCCTTTCCATCAATCTGTTCACTCTTCCTGTGGTTCTGTATTTTTTCTACGAGATACCGGTATATTCACTGTTTATCAACCTTCTGGTGATCCCCTGTATGGGAGTTCTCGTAGTGTCAGCGGTATTAACCGCTTTCTCAGGTTTATTTCTTACGATACCGGCTATGCTGCCGGCGCTTATCTGTCATCTGATCCTGTTGTTTTATGAAAGGGGGTGTCTAATATGCCAGTCTTTTCCGGGAGCGGTTTTCACCGCGGGAAGGCCGGAAACGGCGGGAATCGTGGTCTACTATACGTTATTATTTCTTTTCTGCATCTTGTGGAAAAGGAAGAAAAGCGGGAAAAGGGAAGAAAAACCAAGCGTATCGTTTCTGCCGTTCCTAATGCTCCTCCCGTTGATACTTCTGCTTCATTTTCCGCGTGGACTGAATTACACCATGCTGGATATAGGTCAGGGAGACTGCAATATCATAAGCGACCGGAGGATGAAGACCGTAATGATAGACTGCGGCAGCTCTTCCGTAAAGGAGATCGCAAAATACAGGGTTCTTCCATACCTTAAGTATATGGGAATAAGGGAGATAGAGGCGGTCATTCTGACACACACCGACAACGATCACATCTGCGGTTTTCTGGAGATACTGGATATGGGAAACAGGGGAGGATTGAGGATAAAGAACCTGATACTGCCGGAAATAGATGAACCGGATGAAAAGTACGGAGATATCGTAAGGAGTGCGGAAGAGGCGGGAATAAAGGTTTCAAAAATATGTGCCGGGAGAGGCTTCAGCATAGGAGAACTGGATTTCGGATGTCTTGGTCCCGGGAAAGGGTTTTATGCATCCGATCCCAATGAATACTCTGCGGTAGTGGAAATGAAATACGGGGTTTTTTCCGCTCTTTTCACCGGAGACACGCAGGGGGAGGGAGAAAAGCAGATGATAGAAAAGCTTTCGGAGAAAGACAGAATAACTGTTTTGAAGGTTTCACATCATGGCTCCAGAAATTCCACCCCGGAAGAGTTCCTGAGGAAAATACGTCCCGACGCTTCCCTTATTTCATCGGGGAGGAAAAATTCATACGGCCATCCCCATAAAGAGCTCCTGAAAAGGCTGGAAAACATACATTCCGACATCTTCTGCACTGCATACGGGGGAGCGATAACCGTCAGATCTGACGGAAAAGAAACAAAGATCAAACAATATTTAAAGCAAAAAGAGGAGAGAAAAAATGAAAAGAGTTTTAACTGAGTTAAGAAGGATAGTATATAAGGCAGCGGAGTTTATGCTGGCTCTGATACTGAGCCTGACAGCTGTACTGAACACTTCGGTGTGCAGCGCCTATGCCATTGCCTATAATACAAGATACCCTTCGTTCTGCAAAGAATACGGGGTAAAGCTTTCGGAAACCGAGAAAACGGTGAAATCGGTCACCGCCACCGTTCTGAAGGATAATGTCAACGGGGAACTGAGGAATCCGGGAGGTATGATCTTCTGCTGGGATTGTGACAAGTTCAGCAATAATGCAGTGATAGGAACTTCACATGTTTTCACAACGAACGGAGAACACTGCCTCAATATTTTCACGGGAGATGAGGGATACGGCTCCCAGTACGGGCTGATATTATTTACACTCAATAATATTGACAATACCGCGCCGCAAATGGGGAAATTGACCGCAAAGAAAAACGGGGCAAAATGGGATGTGGTACTGGAAAGCTGCACTGACGACAAGACAGAGGAAAAGAATATAAGATATCTGTGCCTGACGGCAAAGGACGCAAAAGCATACCGTTCGGGTAATAAATGGAATGAAGACAAGCTTGTTTCAGAAAGAAGCTGGGGAACTCAAAGAAGCTTTTCCGTGGTTGAGGGAAGCTATTGCATTTTTGCAAAGGATGCAGTGGGAAATGTGTCCGAAAAGGACTTTGATGCAGGCCATATCGATACCGCAGCGCCAACCATAAAGAGCGGCCCCACATTGACTAATGAGGGAGCCGTGAACGGATATGCGAAAAGTGTTCTGATAAGTGTTACGGGAGTGGATACGGGGGACGGTCTGTCAGAATATCCCTACTCCTTTAACGGCGGAAAGACCTGGCAGAAGGAAAATACTTTCAGAACGGATAAAAACGGGAGCTTTACCATACTTATCAGAGATAAGAACGGGAACACAAGCAGCGGAAAGACCGTGACAGTGAGCAATATCGACAGCACTGCGCCGCAAATGGGGAAATTGACCGCAAAGAAAAACGGTGCAAAATGGGATGTTGTGCTGGAAAGCTGTACTGACGACAGGACAGAGGAGAAGAATATAAGATACCTGTGTCTGACGGCAAAGGACGCAAAAGCATACCGATCGGGTAATGTCTGGAATGAGAATAAGCTCGTTTCAGAAAGAAGCTGGGGAACCCAAAGGAGCTTTTCCGTGACCGAAGGGAGCTATTGTATTTTTGCTAAGGATGAAGTGGGAAATGTAACCGGAAGGGAATTTGATGCAGGCCATATCGATACCGCAGCACCAACCATAAAGAGCGGCCCCACATTGACTAATGAAGGAGCCGTGAACGGATATGCGAAAAGCGTTCTGATCAGCGTAACGGGAGAAGACGCGGGGGACGGACTGTCCGAATATCCCTACTCCTTTAACGGCGGAAAGACCTGGCAGAAGGAAAATACCTACAGAACAGATGTAAATGGCAGCTTTACCATACTGATAAGGGACAGGAACGGAAATACCAGCAGCGGAAAGACAGTGAAGGTAAGTAATATCGACAGCACCGCACCGCAGATCGGGAAAATAACCGCAAAGGCAAACGGGGCAAAATGGGATGTCGTGCTGGAAAGCTGCACTGACGACAGGACAGAAGAAAAGAATATCAGATATCTTTGGCTGACGGCAAAGAACGCAAAAGCATACCGTTCGGGTAATGCCTGGAATGAAAAAAAGCTCGTTTCAGAAGGAAGCTGGGGAACGAAAAGGAGCTTTTCCGTGACTGAGGGGAGCTACTGCATTTTTGCAAAGGATGCGGTGGGAAATGTGGCCGAAAGGGATTTTGATGCAGGCCATATCGATACCGCAGCACCAACCATAAAGAGCGGTCCCACATTGACTGATGAGGGAGTGGTGAACGGATATGCGAAAAGCGTTCTGATCAGCGTAACGGGAGAAGACGCGGGGGACGGACTGTCCGAGTATCCCTACTCCTTCAATAACGGAAAGACCTGGCAGAAGGAAAACACTTACAGAACGGATAAAAACGGCAGCTTTACCATACTGATAAGGGACAAGAACGGAAACATAAGCAGCGGAAAGACAGTGAATGTAGGTAATATCGACAGCACCGCACCGAGAATAGGAAGAATAAATGCAAAGATAAACGGGGCAGAGTGGAATATCGAGGTAGAAAGCTGCAGCGACGATAAAACCGAAGAGGAAAGCATACAATATCTCTGTATGACAAAGGAGCGTTCCGATGGCTTCAGGTCGGGAGGCACCTGGGATACAGCCGGCCTCTTAAAGGAGGAGGGCTGGAGCAGTAATAAGAATTTTACGGTCACCGAGGGGAGTTATTGTATTTTCTCAAAGGACAGTGTCGGAAATATTTCGGAAAAGGATTTTGACGGCGGACATATAGATGCAGAGCCTCCCTACTTTGAAAGCGAGCCGGAGCTCATTAAGGAATCAGAGGTAAACAGCCATTCCAAGCGCTGCGGGATCGTGGTGGAAGGTGCAGATACTGACGGTCTGGCGGAATATCCGTATTCATTTAATAACGGAAGAACCTGGCAGAAGGAGAACAGCTGTCTGATTGAGGAAAACGGTGAAGTAAATATCATATTGAAGGATGGAATGGGAAATCTGAGCGAGACCAAAACCCTGGGTATAGACTTTATCGACAGCACTCCTCCGAGGATAGGCAGGATAAACGCGGAAATCATCGAAGGACAGTGGGATATAGAGATAGAGAGCTGTGAGGATGACATTACAGCTGAGGACGGAATGAGATTTGCATGTCTTACAAAGGAAGAGGCAGAGTCCTGCCGCCTCGGCGGATCCTGGGATGAGAACAGGCTTTTAAGTGAGGCAGCCTGGGGAGCAGAAAAGGAATTCAATCTCGGAGAAGGAAGCTACTGCATCTTTGCGGCTGATGAAGTGGGAAATATTTCCGAGAAGGATTTTGACGGAGGACATATTGATAATGATCCGCCCTATTTTGTAAACGAGCCTTCGGTCACTAATGAAAGGGAGGCAAACGGATATGCAAAAAACGTCCTTATCGCCGTTGATGCAGGTGACGTGGATGGTCTTAACGAATATCCATATTCATTTAATAACGGAAGAACCTGGCAGCAGGAAAACGAGTTGAAACTGAATGAGAACACTGAGGTCACGATACTCCTGAAGGATATGATGGGAAATCTGAGCGAGGCGAAGACACTTAAGATAAATAATATTGACAGTACCGCCCCAAGAATGGGAGTGATAAATGCGGAAATAAACGGCGGTCAATGGGACATAGGCATAGACAGCTGCTATGACGATACCACACCGGAAGAAAGGATAAGGTACACCTGCATAAAAAAGGAGGATGCAGAGGATTTCCGTTCCGGAGGATCATGGGATGAGGACAGACTGCTGACCGAGGCTTCTTGGGACACAGGCAGAAGCTTTAGGATAAATGAAGGCAGTTACTGTCTTTTTGCAAGAGACGAGGTTGGAAATGTAGCGGAAAAGGATTTTGATGCAGCCCATATTGACATGGATCCTCCGTACTTTGCAGATGATCCCGTTCTCTCAAATGAAGGAGAAACAGGCGGGTTTGCAAGAGCGGTGGTTGTCAGCGTCGAGGGTATAGATGATGACGCTCTTTCCGACTATCCCTACTCCTTTAATAATGGAAAAACCTGGCAGCAGGGAGGTGAAATGCGCTTTGTGGAAAACGGCGAGGTAAATGTACTTGTCAGGGATCAAATGGGGAACGTAAGTGAGACCAGAACGGTAAATATAGACAACATCGATAATGAGGCTCCGGGTCTTTCAGTATCGGGACAGGACAGAACCTTAGACGACGGAAGCGTTGAGATAAAGGTATCGGCGGCAGACAATATGTCAGGTGTGAGCGAGATAGCATATCAGAATGATGAAATAGGAGTGCCGGTCATCCTTTCGGGAGGCGGCAGCTTCGTTAGTGGCAGCATGAATACCTCCGTAATCCTTACAAACAACGGAAGCTACACCTTTATGGCAAAGGATCTGATGGGAAATACCTCATACGAAAAGATCAATGTGGTAAAGGCAGTAAAGACCGAGTACAAGGAAAAGCAGTCTGATAAGAATAAGGATAATGACAGCTCGAAGGATAAAAATAAGGATAAAAACAAAGATAATAACAGAGATAACAACAGAGACAGCAATAAATCCAGAGAAACAAAGGTTATAAGCTTCGGAGACGGCAGCAGTGACCAAAGTGAAAGCAGCATCGATATAAATAACGCTGACAGTGACAAAAAGATCATACTGAGGGATGATGAAAGCAATACGGATGAGGACAGCGGCAGCGATGAAAACCCAAGCTACAAAATAAATGACTATGGAGTGAGCAGGAACGGAGAGAGCTACCGGAGGAGTGTAAGCACAAACTCCGGGGGATTAAAGATCACGGCAGGGGAAGCGGATGAGACCGGATATGAAGATGACGATGAGTACGATACCGATGCCGGTTCCGAAAGCACGGAGATAAGGGAGGTTACGCTTGATGAGTATCTTTCTTCAGCACCCGGAGAGGAGGCGGTTGAAAAGGAGATCCTTCCGGAGCTCATTGATGAAGAGGAGAATGGCAGCAGTGAAAAAAGTCAGAGATCGGGAAAGATCGCAATGATCATTCTGATACTCCTGCTCCTTACCGCCTTGACGGTTATCCTCCTGATAAGGAAGGGTATATTATCCCTTCCGGAGGATGAGGAAGCAGAGAAGGATGAGGAGGATGAGGAAACCGGAACACTGGGTTTCTTTGACAGGATCAAAAGGATGTTTGCCAAAAATGATTTGACGTAAAGTGTCCGCTATGTAAAAATATCCTTTATGGACAGCATAAAGGATGATATCAGGAATGAAAGCTTCAGGAGGATCTATCTTATTTACGGAAGTGAGTCCTATCTCGCAAATGTGAATAAGAAAAAACTTGCTGATGCAGTAGTGCCGCCGGGCGATACAATGAACAGGTCGGTTTTTTACGGAAAGGATACCAGAATAAAGGATATCATCGGTCTTTCCGAGACCCTTCCGTTCCTGTCGCCCAGGCGGCTTATTCTTATTGAGGACTCCGGTTTCTTTAAGAAGGCTCCGTCAGACGTTGATGATCTCCTGGAGTATATGGGGCATATCCCGGAAGAAACGGTGATCGTTTTCTCGGAGACCGATGTGGATAAAAGGGGCAAGCTTTTCAAGGCTGTAGGAAAACACGGGATGGCCGTACTGTGTGAGGAGCAGAAGGAGGATGTCCTGATAAGATGGATCGGGACATATTTAGGCAGCAGCGGGAAGAAGATAAGAAAAAGCACGGCTGCTCTTTTGCTCGAAAGAACGGGTACGGATATGTATACCCTGAAAAACGAGATGGACAAGCTTATTTCCTTCAGCGGAGACAGGGAGGAGATTACGGAGGACGATATTGACAAGGCATGTGTTCTGAATATCCGTTCCTCGGTTTTTGCTATGATAGACGATATCACAGCTCTCAGACAGAAAAAGGCCCTTGAAAGATATTATGAGCTGGTGCTGCTGCATGAGGCTCCGATGAAGATTCTGGTCCTAATTACAAGACAGTTCAATTTACTGCTGCTTGCGAAGGAAATGTCCGCCGAAAAAATGAATTATAAGGAAATGGCGTCTATAATGAAGATACCGGAGTTTTCCGTGAGGAAATATGTGTCTGCAGCGGGACGGCTTTCAAAGCAGAGGATCCTTAGCGCGGTTAAGGACTGTGTACAGACGGATAATGATATAAAAAAGGGTCTGATAAGTGACCGTATCGGTACCGAGCTTCTGATAATGAAGTATTCCGCCGGTACAGCGGAAGAAGAACCGGCCTGAAGGGAGGTGGGCAAAAGGTGCGCGAATTACCTGCGGAGGGAATGATCTACAGGCATTTCAAGGGATCATATTACCGGATAATCTGTATTGCCAGGGACTCCGAAACCCTGGCTGAAATGGTGGTATATGAAAACCGGGATGACAGCGGGAAAAAGTTTGTGAGACCCCTTTCTGAGTTTATGAGTGAGGTGGATCATGAGAAATATCCTGACTGCGGCCGGAAATACAGATTTGAGGAGGCCGCTAAAGCCGGGGCTCCGCCGGAGGAGGAAGGAAAAGAAGTGTCCGAAGACCTTATGGCATTTCTGGATGCTGAGGGAAATGAGGAAAAGCTTGACGTTCTGCAAAGGATACGTTTAAGGCTTAATGATGATATAATAAATGCCATAGCTCTTTCACTCGATACAGAGGTGAGGGAGGGGAGCATAGCCGAAAGATATGAGGAGATAAAGGAATATCTTTTGACCATGATTAAATATGAAGGAGCGAGACTTAGAACATGAAAATACTTTCGTTTGTTGTACCCTGCTATAATTCACAGGATTATATGAAGCATTGCGTCGACTCTCTTCTGATAGGCGGAGATGATGTGGAGATCATCATTGTCGATGATGGCTCTTCCGATGATACGGCTTCCATTGCGGATGAATATGAAAAAAACTATCCCGGTATAGTGAGAGCTGTGCATAAGGAAAACGGAGGACACGGTGATGCCATTAATACCGGGATTGCATGTGCGGAGGGTTTGTATTTCAAATGCGTGGATTCGGATGACTGGGTGGATGCGGATGCCTACATGAAGGTTCTGTCTAAATTGAAGGAACTCCTTCATGGCGATACCATGCTGGATATGATGGTATGTAACTTTGTTTATGAGAAAAAGGGAGCCAGGCACAAAAAGGTTATGACCTACCGCTTTGCTCTGCCTGCAAACGAACTGATCACCTGGGATAAGGTCGGAAAATTCCATAAAGGGCAGTATCTTCTTATGCATTCCGTGATCTACAGAACAAATCTGCTGAAGGACTGCGGACTGGATCTGCCAAAGCATACATTTTACTGTGACAATATCTTTGTTTTTGAGCCTCTTCCTTATGTGAAGACCATTTACTATCTGAACGTGAAGTTTTACAGATACTTCATAGGAAGGGACGACCAGTCAGTAAATGAAACCGTTATGATCGGACGGGTGGATCAGCAGATCAGGGTCAATAAGATAATGATCGATTATCTGGCGGGAAAAAATATACAGAACAAGAAGCTCAGAAACTATATGATCAGTTATCTTGAGATAATGATGACGGTTTCCTCGATTATGCTGATAAGGGCAGACAATGAGGAGGCGCTGGAGAAGAAAGAGGATCTGTGGAAATATCTGGCGGAAAAGGACATGCTCTTATTTATGAAGATACGTTACGGTCTCCTTGGCAGAGCCGTAAACCTTCCGGGAAGATCCGGGAGAAGGCTGTCAGTTGCGGGTTATAAGCTTGCCCACTGGTTTGTGGGATTTAACTGAGAGAGTCTCGATATCAAGGACATAAACAAGGAAATACATAACCGTTGCCAACAGAAAGGCAGTGAGAACATCAAAGGTGGAGTGCTGCTTTAAGCACATGGTGGACACGATAATCAGGGTACACATTATCAGGGAAATAGTGCGTACCCTTTGATTTTTCAGGAACATTTTCGAATTTACTATGCCGAAATGCACACCCAGTGAGTTGTATACATGGATACTGGGGAAGATATTCGTATTCGTATCGGAGTTATACAGTCTCAGAACAAGCTGTGTGCAGACATTATCCCTGGGAAAAACCGAGGGGCGCAGATCACAGCCGTTGGGATAAACAGTGGACACTACAAGGAATATGGTCATTCCCGAGGCCAGAAAAATAAACAGCTTCCAGAAATCACTTTTATTATTGAAGACAAACCACAGGATGACACCCAGAACATAGGGAAACCACAGCAAATAAGGGATGACGAAGATCTCATTAAAGGGCAGGAAATCATCGACAGCCATATGGATAAGATGGTAATTCCCGGTCACGTTTCTTTCCAGAAATGAAAACCAGGGAAGGTATATGAATATAAGATATGCCAAAGCCCAAAGACCATGGGAATAGCGCTTCACAAATGCAACCATACAGACATTACTCCTCAAGGGTCTTTTATTCTAGCACATAGTATTTCTTGATACAAGCGTTAACAAAAAAATAAGGGTATGATATAATGCGGAAAGTCACGATTAAAACCCCTACTTTATTGAAAGGAGTAATTAATGTATTCACTTGAAGATATCAGGCAGGTTGACCCGGAGATAGCCGATACCATAGTTGCGGAGGGTGAGCGTCAGAACAGCCATATAGAGCTCATAGCATCCGAAAACTGGACAAGCAAAGCGGTCATGTCGGCAATGGGCAGCCTGCTTACAAATAAATATGCGGAAGGATATCCGGCACACAGATATTACGGCGGATGCGGCTGTGTGGATGTAGTGGAGGAGCTTGCAAGGGAGAGGGCAAAGGAGCTTTTTCACTGTGAATATGCCAATGTTCAGCCTCATTCAGGTGCTCAGGCAAATATGGCCGTATTCATGGCAATGATGAAGCCCGGAGATACTTTCATGGGAATGAATCTGGATCAGGGAGGACATCTCTCCCACGGCTCACCGGTCAATTTCTCGGGTATGTACTTCAACTGCGTGCCTTACGGGGTGAATGACGAGGGTTTCATAGATTATGACAGGGTTCTGGAAATAGCGAAGGAATGCAGACCGAAGATCATCGTTGCGGGAGCTTCCGCGTATGCCAGGACACTGGATTTTGAAAAATTCCGCAGGATCGCGGATGAGGTAGGGGCTTATCTTATGGTTGACATGGCTCATATTGCGGGACTTGTGGCCGGAGGACAGCACCCTTCACCCATAGGGATCGCGGATGTGGTAACTACAACGACTCACAAGACCCTCAGAGGACCGAGAGGCGGTCTTATCCTTTCAAATCAGGAAGCGGCAGATAAATTCAAGTTCAATAAGGCGGTGTTTCCGGGATGCCAGGGCGGACCTCTTATGCATGTGATCGCTGCAAAGGCAGTATGCCTGAAGGAGGCTCTGCAGCCGGAATTCAGGACATATGCAAAAAAGATCGTGGAGAATGCACAGGCTCTGGCCAAGGGACTTACGGACAGAGGTCTTTCTCTTATCTCCGGCGGAACGGACAATCATCTTATGCTCCTTAACCTTGTTCCACAGGGACTCACCGGAAAGGAAGTGGAAGCGCTTCTCGATGATGCAAATATCACGGCAAACAAGAACACCATTCCCAATGATCCACAGAAGCCTTTTGTTACCAGCGGTATCAGACTTGGTACCCCTGCGGTTACCACCAGGGGCTTTGATCCTGAGGACTGCGATAAGGTTGCGGAAGCAATCTCACTGGTCGTTCTGGGAGGAAGTGCAAAGGTTGAGGAGGCACGTGCCATAGTAAAGACACTTACGGATAAATACCCTCTTGATTTGGAATAATGTAGCTCCGAAAAATGGTTTTCAGTTCATTAGTATTTCTTTTCCGGTTTATGCCGGTGTTTTTCTTAATATATTATCTCGTTCCCCGGGGCGCGAAAAATCCCGTGCTTTTCATAGGGAGCCTGGTTTTTTACGCCTGGGGCGAGGCAAGATATACCATACTCATCCTGTGTTCCGTGGTGGTGAATTATTCTCTTGCGATCCTGATCAGCAGGTTCAGGCTGCACCGCCACAGGATACTGAGACGGATTTTCTTTATCTTTGCCCTTTTTTATGATATTGGGATGCTCATCGCATTCAAATATACGGCATTTATCATATCCACCCTTAATTCTGTTTTCGATCTCGAACTTACCGTGCCCGTGATCGTTCTTCCGCTGGGAATAAGCTTCTATACCTTCCAGATCATGTCCTATGTGATCGATGTCTATATGCAGAGGTATGAGGCGGAAAATTCACTGCTGAACCTGGGTACATATCTTATAATGTTCCCTCAGCTTATCGCAGGACCCATAGTAACCTATTCAAGGGTCAGGCACGGACTGAGAAACCGGAAGCTCCATTATTCCGTCATAGATAACGGAATGAAGCTTTTTGTCATGGGGCTTGGCTGTAAGGTCATCTTTGCCAACAGTCTCGGCAATATCTGGACAGGCTGCCTTGCAGCGGGATATGGGAATATCTCCACCCTTTTTGCGTGGATGGGAATAGCGGCATATACACTGCAGCTCTATTTTGATTTTTCGGGTTATTCGCTGATGGCCGTAGGACTGGGACAGATGCTCGGGTTCAGGTTCCCGGAGAACTTCGCCCATCCCTATATTTCCCGGAGTGTAACGGAATTCTGGAAAAGATGGCATATCACTCTGACATCCTGGTTCAGGGAATATCTGTACATTCCTCTTGGAGGGAACAGGAAGGGAACCGCCCGAACGATTTTGAATATGCTCATTGTCTGGCTTGTCACGGGACTCTGGCATGGAGCCGCCTGGAATTTTGTGCTGTGGGGACTGTATTACTTTGTGATCCTCCTCATAGAAAGACTTTTCCTGAAAAGGTTTCTGGATAAATCAATCTTTTTTTCCAGAGTGTATACGCTCCTTCTCGTTATGTTCGGATGGGTTCTTTTTGCGGCGCCGTCACTTGAAGATGCCGTCGTTTATTTCTCAAGAATGTTTACCATAAATCCGGGTACGGATTTCATAGAGTATTTTTACACATACTGGTATATTTTTGCGGCAGCCGTATTTTTTGCCACACCGGTTCCCGCAAGATGGTTCAGAAGGCATAGGGACAGTGCTCTGTCCTATGTATTTCTGATAGCGGTATTCCTTATTTCAGTGGGGATCCTGGTGGATTCGGTATATAATCCCTTCCTGTATTTCAGATTTTGAGGGTCTGATATGAGATTTTTTAAGAATTGTCCGTTTCTTTCAATAATAGTGCTGATAAGTCTGGGTCTGTTCGTCTACGGGATCCTTTTGACCGCGGGAGTGCTTCCTGCCTCAAACACGGTGAACCTGAGTGTCGATCCTGAGAATGTAGGGGTTTCGGCGGCTGTACAGGATATAAAGGCTCGGTTTTCAAATCTTGTCCAGGGTGTGAAGGAAAGGGATTACAGCGTTGACTACATGCCTACGGAATATGTGCCCGATGAGGAGCTGGTAAAGGATCTGGGCATCGATACCGGGAAAGATAAGGAAAAGCCTTCGGAGGAAGAGAAAGAAAAAACAGACAGCGAGAAAAAGGATGAGGAGGCAGCTGCACGGCGGGCCGAACGTTCCGAACGTATGAAAAACGGGGAAAGTGATGAATTTCTGAAGGAGGCCTTCAAAACCCGTCTTCCGGAAAATGATGCCTCGGACACCGGTGATTCTTACGACGGCTTTTACAGTGTGGGAGACGGTTACTTTACCGGAGGTGATACTGTGATAATAGGCGATTCCAGAGAACAGGGCTTCGGAATGTATTCGGGGCTTGACGGGATCGTTTCCTATGCCCAGAAGAGCTACGGGGTTCATCAGGTTTTTACAAAGAAATGGATAGACTCCGAGCTCGGAAAGCTTACCCTTGAGGAAGCTATGGCTTTAAACCGTGGTAAATTCAGGAAGATATATATAATGTTCGGACTGAACGAGATGGGGTGGGCTGATGAAAGCACCTTTGATAATGCCTATTACCAGCTGATCGACATGCTGAAATATTATCAGCCGGAGGCGGTGATATACGTTCAGAGTATTATAAACGTCACAAAATCAAAATCACAGACATCCAATGTTTTCAATAATGAAAATATCTCCAGACGCAATGAAGCTCTGAAGGTTGTGGCCGAAAAGGAGCATGTGGCGTATCTGGATCTGAATTCCGTCTTTACTGATGAGGAGGGCAATCTGCCGGAATACTATGCTTCGGACGGAATCCATATAATGCAGAAGTATATGTATATCTGGGTGGATTTTTTAAAGAACCATGCGGTGCTGAGCAGCGGAAGCGATACACAGTATGTGACCGGCTACACGCCGGAAAAAGATGTAACGGATATCGGGGAAGGCAAAGAAGCGGAAGAGAGTGACGGTTCCGGAGGTGAAGAGTCCTCAGGAGAAGGAAGCACCTCCGAAAGCAGTAACGCCGTTGAGACCGGTACTGACAACAGTGTAAGCGGCAATATAGAGATAGAAGATATAGCCCCTGCTAACGGGGAAAATAATAATAATGATACTACTACTACGGGCGACTGGGAGACCGGGGAAGGAATAAACTGAACTGGCAGATGCTTATCTTTTAATCGAAGGGTAGGGCTGTCCGTCCTTTACGGTCTTTGAGCAGGCAATCGCCAGGGAACCCGGTCCGATATGGCAGGAAATGCTCAGGGGAAGTGAGTCTGTATAGATGCTGCAGTTAGGGAATTCTGCGGCGATCTCCTCCGCAAATTCCGCTGCCATTTCTTCATTTCTGGTGTGTGCCACCGCAAGCCAGATATCCGGGTTTTCCGGATCGTATCCTCCGAGAAGGTTTTCAATATCGTTTTTTATTGCCTTTATCATAATGTTCTTTGCCTGCCTGGTGCCACGGCATTTTGAAAAGGCATCGAGCTTCTCACCCCGGATGGAGAGAATGGGCTTCAGATTCAGTATCTTCGCAAGGGCTGCTCCCGCCGGAGTGACGCGTCCGCCCTTCTTCAGATAATCGAGAGTGTCCACTGTGATATAAATGCTGGACTCATTCTTTACTTCCTCAAGTATCGACCTTATCCCGGCAGCATCATATCCATTTTCCGCAAGATATTTGGCATCATAGGCGGACTGGCGCTGGGTGACGGAAATACGGTGGTTATCTACCACCTGTACCTTTGATCCGTAATCGGCGGCGTAGATCCTGGCATTGGCACAGGCGCCGGAAAGTCCGGAGGACATAGGGATATGAACGATCTCGTCATAGCCTTCACTAAAGATTCTGTCCCACAGCGCAATAACATCCCCGGCAACAGGCTGTGAGGTGGTCACCTCCGCCCCTTCTGCCAGAAAAGCGTAAAATTCGTCCTGCGACAGATTAACGCAGTCAAGATATTCCTTTTCATTCACAATAAAGGGCATGGAAAGGACGAATATTCCGTCTTTCTTTCCCTGCTCCGGTGTTATGCCGCTGTTTGTATCCGTTACTATTGCAACCTTGCCCATAGGGGTAACTATAGCATAAAAAGAGCCTGTAAACAACGTAGTAATGCGGACTACATGACATTGTTACCCGAACGCGATGAAAAGGGAACGGAATTATATTGCATATACAATTAAAACAATTTATATTCATGTGCATAAATAAATACAAAAAATCTAATTAATTGTGTTGACAATTTTATAAACTGGAGTTATACTCATATCATCAAAACAAGAGAGACAAAAAAAGAGACCGGCACAGAGGGTCGGCCGAGGAGGTAGAGGAATTGATCGGAACTATCTCTACTCGAATCCCTTAAGAAATGGAGGTACAGACCGCCGGACAAATTATTTTCAACACAACTTATTTTTGTATCAGCAGACTTGCATAAAACGCATACGTAAAGGCGGAAGCGGGCGAAAATCACATATAAGAGTCTTACCGACCAGGTGAGGACGACCGGCCCGATCTAATAGATGAGCGCTAGATACGAATGCATTAAGGAGGTACGTTCCAATGGGATATGCAGATGATACAATAGCTTGAAGGGGCATCGAAGTTTTGTTTCAGTCGATGCCCCTTTGATTTTGTGCTTAGGATCTGTTCATAAATACAGCTCCTGCCCAGGAGAGAAAACCCTCCACAAAAGGAACGGAAATGAACGAGAGCTTCTTAAAGGGCAGAAAAATGGCTTATGCTTTACTCCGTGACGGGTAAAAGATCCGCTTTAGTGAGGATGCCCCTTAGCATGGTTCCGAAGAAGCCCGCTAAGATTATCTTCAGTATGGCAGTCGGGATAAAGGGGATCACACAGGCAGCGAGTGCCGCATACAGTGAGCTGTTTGCAACTGCCATAAACCAGACGGTTCCTACCACGTAGTTTGCTGCCGCCCCAAGTATGAGCCACAGCCAGAGAAGAGGGCTTTTTACGCTTTTCTTAGACCCGAGCCCGGATATAAAGGCCATTATCGGGAAGGAAATGATAAAGCCGCCGGTCATTCCGAGAACGATACCGGGACCGCCGCTTAGATTGGCAAATACCGGTACGCCGACGGCGCCTAAGAGTACATAAACCAGAGAGGCAATGGTGCCTTTTTTCGGACCAAGAACCAGTCCCGCCAGAGGAACCGCAAAGGTCTGAAGTGTCAGGGGAACGCCTCCCGGGAGAGGTATGCTGATCTGCGCCAGGACCGCGATCATTGCGGTAAAGAATGCAATATAGCAGAGATCCCTGACATAGAGTGATGTTTTTTGAGTTGTAGTCATGATATCCTCCTTCATAGCTAAAAAACAGATAGAAGAAGTTTAATCCGCTTCGGGAGGATTGTCAACCTGATCATTAAATTGGTTTACAATACTGCTGCCGCGGGAAAAAAGAAACGTATCTATTCAGAAGCCAGTGGGTTCTGAACAGATACGAAGAGACATTGTAAAGAGGCTCCGGCTGTTGTATAATACCTCCTGCAAATCAGATAAAGGGAAATATCACAATCGAAGATCCGCCCGGAAAGAGTTTAGGGATGATTACGGGCCTATTTTCAGTACCATAGGAGGGGAAAGATGGAAACGGATAATAGAAAGAAATTTCTGAACAAAAATTCATTATTGGAGCATCGCTTGAAAAAGGAGGTCCTGGAGGACGGGCTGGCCTATATTCCCTGTTATGTACAGAGTATGGAGGATATCATAAGTAAATACAGCATCAGGGACTGTGCAAGCCTTAACTCCGAGTTTTCTGATTATATAACTGATTTTATTGAGTGTGTTCCGATAAAGTATCCCATTGTTCTGGAGATATACGGGTCAAAATTTACCGAAGAGCAGAAAAAGCTGATTGTTGACACGATCACTTCGGACGGAGATTATGCGCTTGGTAAGATCATACAGGAGAACAGACATCACCGGCTCGTTTTTTTTGAGATGGTGGTCGGTACCGTGATCTCGGGAATTCTCCTTGCATTAATAGGAAAATACCTTGATGATATTCCACAGGAATTTTTCTATGTGCTATTCTGGTTGTTTGCGGACTCCTTTGTCAGATATATTTTTGTCGAAAGAGGAGACTATCTGGACCAAAGGATTGGCGCAGGGAGAATTGCAAGCATGAAGGTGGAGTTTGTAGAGGACGAAGATAACAGCCTCTGTCTTTTGCAGGAGTAGGGAGATTTAGATTTTGTTCCGGAGAAAGCGGCAGGTTCGTACAAGTGGACTTGTGTCCGGTTGTCTGTGTCTTTTAACACTTTTTGCCATTGCAGTATCGGTGAGAAATGACATTTTCAGAGACTCAATGTACATGGTAAGGATCGTCGATCTTATCAGTCTCGTTTTTTTGACATTTCTGTCAGGATATCTGTGCTTTAAGGATAGCCGCATCGGAGC
>CAMVGV010000019.1 GCA_947167135.1 uncultured Lachnospiraceae bacterium | reverse complement strand
GGCTTCGGACAGGCTGCCGGAGGAATAATAGACAACAAGGTAGGCGGCAGTGGCAGCGTCCCTGTTTTCCGACATTTCATAACGTATCCTTTTCACATATGAAAGATCCCCGAGACCTTCCCGTTCCCGGTTTGAAAGATAAAAGGGTGCGCAGTAGAGCGTATCCGTTTCATTCGTGCTCATTATACCGCCCCAGTAGCTGCCTCTTGTGAGATCCATGGACTGGAAAATATCATTGTAGCCGGAATCCTCATAGAGGTCATAGTAGGGAGAATCCAGATAGATACGGATTCCCCTTATCAGAGGATCATTCAGAAAGGAGTTCACGGATGACATAAAGGAATCCTTGAGAACCCTGGAGACAGCCAGATCATCCGTATGGGAAAAGGCAGGATGCATGGCGATCTCCCGGAGATAGGAGTCATTCGAAAGAATGTCAGATACGTTTTTTACACGGCTTGTTACCGTGTTTACCGTATAGGCCGTCTGCTCGGACAGATTCTTTGAATTTGATATGGTGTCGGTCACCACCAGATCCGTGATCTCTCCGTACATAAGAACCGACACCGCAAGGGAGGGTATCAGGAGAAGGATGAAGAATGAGATCAGAAGCTTTTTTGAAAAGCTTAAGTCATTCAGAAAGTAGTGTACGGGACTGAAGCTTTTTTTCATAGCAGTATATGGGCGCGGTACTCTCCGGGGGTCATACCTGTGGTTTTCTTAAAGGATTTACCGAAATAGTTACCGTCGGAATATCCGACCTTTAAGGATATGTCGGATATGGTGTAACCCGGATCCGAAAGGAATTCCTTTGCCTTGTCCATACGGTACAGGGTGATGTACTGGTTTAAGGTGATGCCGGTTTCGGTCTTAAAAAGGGTGCAGACATAGGCCGATGACAGGTGCACATAGCTGCTTATCTCCTTTACGGACAGATCCTCCCGGGAATAGTTTTTTGACACGTATTCCTTGATGGAAAAAACCGTGGGATTGTCCGGCTCCTTCTTGTCCATGGATTCCAGCAGGATCAATGATCTTTCACCCAGATGTCCGGAAAGCTCCTTAAGGGTATTGCATTCCTGTACAAAGCTTAAAAGTGACTCTGAGGTGGAAAAGAAGCTGTCCGGAGAGATGGAGAGCTTCCGGTATGCGTCGGACACCGCTGTAAACAGCTTATAATATATATCCCTGACCTGATTCGGTAAGAGGTTGCGAGAATCGGAAAGGGAGTGCTCTATCTCAACCTCCGTCTGCCTGACCTTATCCCGGTCACCGGAAAGAAGAGCCAGAAGATAGGCGTCCGAGGGATCCGGAAGAACCCGTGGCGCAGGGAGGAGCTCTTCATTGCTGTCATATATAATGCAGCCGTAGTCCTTGAAAAATGAGGACTGCATAAGAAGCACAGCCTGATTGTAGGAGCTCCAGGCATTTTCAAGTCCTGATACGGTATTTCCTGCGGAAATAAAGAATTTCAGCTTATCTCCCAGAATAGTCTTCAGGGTACCGCCGATAAGCCGGATATTTTTTTCCGAGAGCTTTTCGGGGGAAAAGATGTGGTATACCAGATACTGGTCATGCTTCACAATATTGATCTCCCCGCAGCGTATGCTTTCCAGGAACACGTCAAAGGAATCGCTGATCCTCTTTCTTTCGTCGGAACCCAGAGTCTCCAGGGAGACAGTGGTCTTCACTATGAAGGTGGTGATGAATCTGTTGCTTCTGACTCTTTCACTCACCTCGTCCCCCTTAAGCTCAAAGGAAAGCTTCCCTGACTCTTCGGGAGGAAGTGTCAGGGAAAGGGCAAGCCTGCCCGCAGCGGCTCTGCTTTCGAAAAGCCGGGACTGCCTCGACTGCCTGATCTCGTCCCTTAAACGGACAGCCTCTTTCAGGGCATTCTCGAGGTCGTTTAGATCCACCGGCTTTTCGATAAAGCTCACCGCCTTCAGCCGGATCGCCTCCTTGAGATACTCTCTGTCGGAATAGCCGCTCATAAAAATGAAGACCGTTTCGGGAAGCTTGTCCTTCAGGGAGTCGACCATGTCTATCCCGGACATTCTGGACATACGTATATCACTCAGGATGATATCGGGCCGCGCTTTCAAGGCAGTTTCCACACCCCTGATCCCGTCATCGGCTTCCAGTATTTTTTTTATGGGAAGATCCGTTCTTCCGATGGCGGCGGCAATGCCGCTTCTCGTCAGATCCTCGTCGTCAACGATAAGCAGGGTCATAATTCAGTCCAGATGGAACATTTCACGAAGGTCTACCGAAACAGGGCTGTTGTCGGGGTTTGTCTCCATAATGGGAGCCATGAAATCCCACCACTTTCTGTTTATCGCGGTGTCGGCTCCTTCCGCCCACTTTTTCTCATCCTCTATTTCAATGTAACCGAAGAGTACATTTGTCTCCTCATCCAGAAAGATGGAATAATTCTTTCCGCCATGCTCATGTATCATGTCGATCATTTCGGGCCAGAGTTCATTATGGCGTTTCCTGTATTCCTCCGCCTGTCCTTCATAAAGCTTCATTTTGAATCCTTTTACCATGGTGTTTCCTCCTCTATAAAAACTGTTTTTCACTACTGTGTCATTCTGAGCGAAGTGAAGAAGTTTCATACAGACAGTTTAAAATACTTTAATCCGAATGTCCATACGGTGATTAAAGCGCCCGGGCTTCAGGCTCCAATACTTTGCCCTGAACAATAAAGCCAGCGGTTCGTGAACTGTTACTTTTTTTACCCAAATATAAAAATATTCCTGTTTATTTATTGATCTTTATGATCGACAATTGTAGATGTTCAGGAAGCTGAACGGATCCTTAAAGATTGAGGAAGGAGAAAAAATGCCGGAATCCGAATACATTCTGGAACTTAAGGGGATAACAAAGATCTTCCCGGGAGTAAAGGCCTTAAATCAGGTTCATTTCCAGCTGAAAAGGGGCGAGGTACATGCCCTTATGGGAGAGAACGGTGCCGGGAAATCTACGTTTATCAAAGTAATAACCGGAGTACATGCCGCTGAAGAGGGGCAGATGCTTCTGGAGGGAAAGGAAGTGCATTTCAGGGGACCGAAGGATGCCCTTGACGCGGGAATAGCTGCGGTTTACCAGCATCCCACTACCTACCCCACGCTCTCCGTAACGGAGAATATCTTCATGGGGCACGAGATCATCCGTAACGGAATGATACAGTGGAATGAGATGCACGGAAAAGCACAGGAGCTTCTGGACAGACTTCATGCGAATTTCAAGCCTTCCGATGAGATAGGTGCCCTTTCCGTTGCGCAGCAGCAGATGACGGAGATCGCAAAGGCGCTTTCCACAAACGCAAAGATAATAATTCTGGACGAACCCACAGCCTCCCTTACGTCCAATGAATCCGAGGAACTTTACCGGATAGTTGACGAGCTTAGGGACGGGGGAGTTTCCGTTATCTTCATATCCCACAGATTTGAGGATATGTACCGGCTGGCTTCGAGAGTTACGGTGTTCCGTGATTCACAGTATATAGGTACCTATGATGTAAACAGCATAACAAACGCCGATCTGGTGAAGGCCATGGTAGGCCGTGAGATCTCGGATATGTATCCGAAGCCGGAGGTAAAGATCGGCGAAGAAATATTCAGGATAGAGGGAATGAGCCGCACGGGCTTCTATAAGGATGTTTCACTCACGGTGAATGCCGGGGAGATCGTTGGTATGACCGGGCTTGTGGGTGCGGGACGCACAGAGGTTATGGAGTCTGTCTGCGGTATCACAAAGGCTGACAGCGGCAGGGTTTTCCTAAACGGGAAGCAGCTGAAGATCTCAAAGCCCGAGGACGCTATGAGGGAGGGTATCATTCTTCTTCCCGAAAACCGCTCGACCCAGGGTCTTATCCTTTCCTGGGGACTGGGAAAGAATGTGACGCTTCCGATACAGAAAAAGCTTGCGAAAAACGGCATCTTCAATGATGCAAAAAAAGAAAACGAGATATCGAAGAAATTCCTGGAACAGGTTGACACGAAGGCTGTGACCATCTTTGATCCGGCGAGCTCACTTTCCGGAGGAAACCAGCAGAAGGTCGTGGTTGCAAAGGCTCTGGCTCAGGACAATATGAAGCTCGTCATAATGGATGAGCCCACCAAGGGCGTGGATGTAGGCGCGAAGGCCGAGATCTATGCGATCATGGGGGATCTTGCAAAGCAGGGCTTCGGGATCATAATGATATCCTCCGAAATGCCCGAGATCCTTGGAATGTGTGACAGGGTATATGTTATGTGCAACGGACGTATGACCGGATGCTTAAGCCGTGAAGAGGCCACACAGGAGCGGATCCTCAATCTCTCCATGGAAAACAGCGAAAGAGACGGAAAGGAGGAAGTACGGAAGTGAAAGAAAAGTCATTTATAAAAATGATAACGGGATCCAGAGAAGCGCTTCTTTTCTTCATCCTCATAGTAATGGGAATACTTATCACTATCTTAAATCCCACCTTCTTTTCGCCCGTAAATATCGGGCAGATATTCAGAAATAATGCGCTGACTATGATAATGGCGCTTGGCATGCTCTGCGTTATGCTGACGGCGGGGATCGATATTTCCATAACCTCCACGCTGGCCTTCGCGGGAATGACAATAGGAATGCTTACAAAATACAACATAGTGAACAGTACGCTTCTTCTTTTCCTGATAGCGATGGTCATAGGTCTTTTATGCGGCTTACTGAACGGACTCATAATCGCCAAGGGCAAGGTCGCCCCGATAATCTGCACTATGGGCTTTATGTATATCTGGCGCGGAATGGCCTATGTGGTAGGGAACAGCCAGTTTGCAAGCGGTGAGGATGTGAGGGAATTCGCCGAATTCGGAAAGGACGGAACCATAGGACCCTATATCATACTTATTGCCTGTTACGCGGTCTTCTTTGTGATGTTAAAGTGGACCAAGTTCGGCAGAAAGATATATGCCGTAGGATCAAACCCGGAGGCAGCCATGATCTCCGGAATAAATGTGGATAATACCCTGGTTTCGGTATATACGATCATGGGACTTCTGGCGGGACTTGCCGGGGCACTGTCGGTTTCGATCTATGCATCTGCCCAGCCCAATATGCAGTACGGCAGGGAAATGGATGTCATAGCGGCCTGTGTTATTGGCGGAGTATCCATGAGCGGCGGGCGGGGATCCGTTGCAGGTACCTTCCTCGGAGCTCTTATCATTTCAATAATCGCCAAAGCCCTTCCTCTCGTCAACGTGCCTTCAATAGCTCAGAACACGGTTAAGGGTGTGATAATCCTTGTGGTGGTAATATTCAACGTTATTACCCGGAGGATGGTTGATAAGCAGAATCTGGAGAGGAGGGAAATGTAATGGCCGGAAAATCAGGACGTACCATAAAGGCAGAGCAGAAGCTTACGGCAAAGCAGCTTCTTTTTACCTGGGAAGGGGCTCTGGTGGTGCTCTTCATAGCGGTAAATATCTTCAATATGAGTATTTCCCAGAGTTATACTCTCTCGAATGTTTTAAGGGAGATGCCGAAGTACCTGGCTGAGATATTTATGCTGTTCCCTATGGCATACATACTCGTACTCGGGGATATTGATATCTCGGTGGGCTCAATAGTCTGCCTGACCGGAACAGTTACCTGTTATATCAGCAATGCAGGTGCTCCGTTCCCTGTGGTCATTCTGGGATGTCTCCTGACGGGGCTTCTCTGCGGGATGTTAAACGGTTTCATAACAACCTCATTCCCGGAGCTTCCCAGTATGATAACAACCCTCGGAACACAGATAATATTCCGCGGCATCGCGGAGATATCCCTGGGAGGCGGTGGATCCGTTTCCTATATCAATACGAAGCAGATAATGCCTCTTTCCACGAAGCTCGGGAAACTGGTGCCTGTAATAATACTCGTGGTGATAGTTGTGGCTGTCATATATACGGTGGTTCTGCAGTGCACGACCTTCGGACGCTCCCTCTACGCCATAGGCTCGAATAAGGTTTCCGCTTATTATGCCGGCGTGGATGTGCAGAGATGCCGCTTCATCGCCTATTCCCTTATGGGACTTATGGCGGGTATGTGCGGGCTGTTTCTGACTGCCTACACCTACGGCGCAAATACCACCACAGGGCAGGGCTTTGAAATGGAGGTCATAGCAATGTGCGTATTCGGAGGCATAGCCTCCACCGGAGGTAAGGGTACCCTTATCGGAGGCATCACGGCGGGTCTCATCATCACGCTTTTACGTATCGCTCTTGGACAGGCCAACGTAAATTCCCAGATGATACTCGTGGTAGTAGGAGCGCTGCTTATCATTGCGGTTCTGATACCCGGAATAAAGGGCAGGATCGATGATATGAAAAAGCTCCGCTCGGCAGCTTAAGATATCAGCATCGTAAAGATGTGGATATAAATAACCAACCCCAAGTTACATTAATAAGGAGGAAAATTACTATGAAAAGAAAAGTAGTCAGCATTTTGCTCTCTGCAGCAATGACGGCAGTTCTTCTCGCAGGCTGCGGCGGATCTTCCGCTTCGACCGAGACAGCAGCTCCTGCAGCGGAACCGGCACCTGCAGCTGAGGCAGCTCCCGCAGAGGAAGCAGCACCCGCAGAGGAGGCAGCACCCGCAGAGGAAGCAGCACCCGCAGAGGAAGCAGCTCCTGCTGAAGAGGCAGCGCCCGCAGCAGGCGGCTCAGATGTATCCGGCAAGACCTTTGCCATCGTTGTAAAGAGCGCCGGCAACCCTTATTTCAAGAAAGCTATCGAGGGCTTTACAGAGGTTATCGAAGGCAACGGCGGTACGGTTGTTGTCAAGGAGCCTTCAGCAGCTACGGTTGATGCCCAGATCACAGAGATCCAGTCACTTATCTCACAGGGAGTTGATTCCATTTCTGTTGCAGCTAACGATGAGAACGCCCTTCAGGCTACCCTTGAGGAAGCAATGGCAGCAGGGATCAAGGTTAACTGCTTCGATTCAAAGGTTAACGCTGACAGCCGTCTCACCTTCTGCAACCAGGCAGGTACCACAGAGGTTGGACAGGCTCTTATTGATGCGGTTCTCGATCTCTCCGGCGGAGAGGGACAGTACGCTATCCTTTCGGCTACATCACAGGCTACAAACCAGAATGCCTGGATCGAGGCTATGAAGTCTATCCAGGAAGGCGATGCAAAGTACTCAAAGCTTGAGCTCGTAGAAGTTGCATACGGTGATGACGAGCCCCAGAAGTCAACCGACCAGGCACAGGCTCTGCTTTCCAAGTATCCCGACCTCAAGGTTATCTGCGCTCCCACAACCGTTGGTATCGCAGCAGCAGCCAAGGTTCTTCAGGATCAGAAGTCTTCCGTAAAGCTTACAGGTCTCGGACTTCCTTCGGAAATGGCTGAGTATATCGGAAATGACGATGCTCATTCCTGCCCTTATATGTTCCTCTGGAACCCCAGCGATCTTGCAAAGCTTGCCGCTTATTCATCAATAGCACTTGTTAACGGTGAGATCAAGGGTGAAGTAGGCGACACCTTTACTGCAGGCGATATGGGTGAGTATACCCTTACGGATGCCGGCGACGGCGGTTCCGAAATAATCCTCGGACCTCCGTTCCAGTTCAATCCCGATAACATCGCTGAGTGGAAGGATGTATATTGATCTAAAACTGGTCTGTTGAAAGTAAGGGCTGCCCTTTGATACGGGCAGCCCTTTACGGATTATTATGGAGGTATAGCGGTAATGTTAGTTGATACAAAGGCAAAGGTCGGCGTTTTTTCAATAGCTCTGGGGGCATATCTGCCTCAGTTTCCCGAGCTTGTTCCTGAGTTCAAGGCACAGTTTGAGGCCTTCAAGAAGACTCTTCCCGATTCCGTGGAACTGATAGACGGGGGTATGGTCACAACCAAGGAAGAGTCACAGGCTGCCGGGGATAAGTTCCGTGCGGCAGATGTGGATCTGGTCTTTTTGCAGCTTCTGACCTATGCCACAAGCTACAATATGCTGCCGGCAGTTAAGGATCTGGACGTTCCGGTGGTTCTGGTAAATGTGCAGAAGAATAAAAAGCCCGACTACAAAAATACTGATATCCCCACCTGGCTCGGAACCCTGTATGCCTGCGGTGCTGTGGGAGAGATGGTGGCGGATCTTAATAGATTCGGAAAGAGACATGCTGTGATCACCGGAGTGGTAGAAGGCGGTGACGAAAGGGTGAGCACGGAAATAGAGGACTGGTGCCGTGCTGCACAGGTTCGCCGCAGGTTCAGGAATACCAATTTAGCCCAGATCGGACGCCCCTATCCCGGAATGATGGATCTCTATATTGATGAGTCAAATCTGTACAGACGTCTCGGCCTTTACACCAAGCAGTTTGACTGGGAAAAGATGTGGGCGATCGCCGATAATATCGATGATGAGGAAAAGATCAGGGAAAAGGCACAGGATATCCTTGATACCTTTGATATAGAAGGCGGAGGAAGCATTGAGAAGGTCTGGGATATGGCGAAGTATCTGGTGGCCTTTGAGCAGTGGGTAAAGGATGAAGAGCTGGGACTCATAGCCTCCCATTACGACGGATACTCACAGGGCAAGGCCGGGGTTCTGGACTCCATGCTTATCCCGGCATTTTCCATGCTTATAAAACAGGGCACAGCCTGCGCGGTTGAGGGCGACATAAAGGTTGCCATGGCAATGAGCATTTTGAAGACCATATCGGGAACGGGACAGCTTTCGGAGATGTATTCGATCGACTTTGACGATGATATCTGCATCATTGGACACAGCGGCTCGGGAGATTATGATTTCTCAAAGGCCAAGAAGCCCACAATGAAGATCGTTCCGGTATTCCACGGAAAGACCGGCGGAGGATACCTGACCCAGTTCTATCCTCCCACGGGTGACATCACATATCTCGCGATCACCCAGGACGGTGACGGACACTTCAAGTTCATTGCTGCCGAGGGCGTAAATGAAGATGGACCCATCTTTACCTTCGGGGATACAAATATGAGAACCCGCTTCTCCATTGACGCCAGGGAATTTGTAAACCGCTGGAGCGAGGCCGGACCTACCCATCATATGGCTGCGGCCATCGGACACCATATTCACACCATTGAGAAGGTGGCAAAGATCATGAATGTGCCTCTTGAGGTGGTTTGCAAATAGATAGTCCGGGAATATTGATTTTCTTTATAAAACAGTATATAGTAAGCAAAGTTTAAGGACTGCTGTCGGCTTTCCAATGGCCGGCAGCATTTCGGCTTGTTTAACGGGAAAGGAGCATCGGGGAAATGGCAATACTTTTAACGGGAGGAGCCGGGTTTATCGGAACACATACACTGGTGGAGCTTCTTAACGGCGGATATGATGCTCTTGTAATGGATAATTTTTCGAATTCATCACCGAAGGCTCTGGAGAGAGTCGAGGAACTCACGGGGAAAAAGGTCAGATGCTACACGGCTGATATTTCCGACAGGGAGGCACTGGAAAAGATCTTTTCAGAAAATGACATAAGGGAAGTCATAAATTTTGCATCCCTGAAGGCAGTGGGAGAGTCAGTGGAAAAGCCCTGGGAATACTATAACAATAATATCGGGGGAACACTTACCCTCCTTGATGTTATGAGAAAGCACGGGGCAAAGAACTTTGTTTTCTCATCCTCCGCAACCGTATACGGGGATCCGGCAGAGATCCCGATCACGGAAGACTGTCCGAAGGGGAGCTGCACCAATCCTTACGGATGGACCAAGTGGATGCTGGAGCAGATACTTATGGATATGCAGAAGGCGGATAATGAGTGGAACATGGTGATCCTCCGCTATTTTAATCCCATAGGAGCCCATCCCTCGGGAAGAATAGGGGAAAATCCGAACGGCAGGCCGAATAACCTCATGCCCTTTATCACGCAGGTTGCAGTGGGGAAGCTGCCGGAGCTCGGCGTCTTCGGAAATGACTACGACACCCCGGACGGAACGGGAGTCAGGGATTATATCCATGTGGTGGATCTGGCAAGGGCTCATGTCAAGGCCATTGACAAGCTTCGCAAGAATCCCGGCTGCTTTGTCTGTAATCTGGGAACGGGACACGGATATTCCGTACTTGACATCGTTAGGAATTTCGAGAAGGAAAACAATATAAAGATCCCGTACAGCATAAAGCCCAGGCGTGCCGGAGATATAGCGGTCTGCTACTGCAGTCCCGAAAAGGCGAAGCGTGAGCTTAATTGGGAAGCAGAGTATGACATCGCGGATATGTGCCGTGATTCCTGGAACTGGCAGAAGAATAACCCGGAAGGATATTGAGGAAGGATCTGGAGATGGAAAAGCTTTCTGTGGTGGTACCCACCTATAATGAAAAGGGAAATGTGGAAAACCTGGTGCGCCAGGTAGGAGAAGCGCTTGAAGGGATAGATTATGAAATAGTCTTTATCGACGACAGCACCGATGAGACCCCGGAGGTGCTGGAAAAGCTTTCAAAAGAAAACCCTAAGGTGAGATTCGAGCACCGTACCGGTGAAACCGGGCTTGCCACCGCGGTGATACGGGGCTTCAGAATAGCGGAGGGGGATGTACTTGCCTGTATGGATGCGGATCTTCAGCATCCTCCGAAGATACTCCGCCCTATGTATGCGGCAATACTGTCGGGAGCGGATTTCTGCATTCCTTCCAGGTTTATCCCGGGAGGAGATGACGGAGGGCTTAATCTCTACAGGAAGTTTGTTTCCGGAACCGCACGGTGGATGGGGAAGATAGCGCTCCCCTGCTTAAGGAAGATAAGTGATCCCACCAGCGGACTTTTCATGTTCAGGAAGGAATGTATAGAGAAGGCTGATCTCCAGCCTGTGGGCTGGAAGATCATGGTTGAGGTACTCGCCATGAGTGAGTACGGAACCGTTGTGGAGATCCCTTATGTATTTCAGGACAGGGAGAGCGGAGAGTCGAAGCTCAGCGGCAAGGTGACGATGCAGTATATTGAGCAGCTCTTTATGCTAATGAAGCGTGCTACCAAGAGAAAGGGAATAACCGTCATAAGGTGGAGTGAGAAGTATACGGAGAATATGGTGAAGAAGTATCTCGGAAAAGAAAATGAAAAAACTATTTAGCGAATATATAAAGATACGCGGCGCAAGGGCGCATAATCTGAAAAATCTGAATATTGACATACCAAGAAATGAGATGGTGGTGCTTACAGGGCTTTCCGGTTCCGGAAAGTCCTCACTTGCCTTTGATACCATTTATGCCGAGGGACAGAGGAGGTATATGGAATCACTGTCCTCCTATTCGCGGCAGTTCCTGGGACAGATGGAAAAGCCGGAGGTGGAGTCAATAGAGGGTCTTCCCCCGGCGATCTCCATAGACCAGAAATCCACCAACAGAAATCCCCGTTCCACTGTGGGAACGGTCACGGAAATATATGATTATTTCAGGCTGCTGTATGCCAGGGTGGGTACACCCCACTGCCCGGAGTGCGGAAGGGTAATAGAGCGGCAGACAGTGGATCAGATGACGGACCGGATCATGGAGCTCCCGGAAAAAACGAAGATACAGCTTCTGTCACCCGTTGTAAGGGGCAGGAAGGGACGCCACGAGAAGGTTTTCGAACGTGCCAAAAGAAGCGGCTATGTACGTGTCATGGTGGATGGCAGTATGTACGATCTTTCGGAAGAGATAAAGCTCGATAAGAATATCAAGCATAATATAGAGATAGTGGTGGACCGTCTGGTCATCAAGGAAGGGATAGAGCGGAGGCTCACGGATTCCATAGAAAACGTCCTCGCCCTGTCCGACGGCCTTATGATAGTTGATATCCCCGGAGGTGAGCAGCTCAATTTTTCCGAGAGCTTCTCCTGTCCGGACTGCGGCATAAGCATAGAGGAAATAGAGCCCAGAAGCTTTTCCTTCAATAATCCCTTCGGAGCATGCCCGGAATGTCTGGGTCTCGGGTACCATACGGAATTTGACGAGGATCTGATGATCCCCGATAAGAGCCTGTCCTTTAATGAGGGCTGTGTCCAGGCTATGGGCTGGGTTTCCAGTAAGGACGAGGGCAGCTTTTCCCATGCTGTGATCAAGGCTATGGGTGAGCATTACGGCTTTTCTCTCGATACCCCCTACGAGGACATTCCGGAGGAGGCAAGACACGCCTTTATCCATGGTACGGGCGGTAAGGTATTGAAGGTACGTTATAAGGGGCAGAGATCCGAGGGAACCTATGACGTTCCCTTTGAGGGCCTTATAAAAAATATGGAGCAGAGGTACAGGGAGACCTCTTCCGAGTACACCAAGGCCGAGTATGAGAAGTATATGACCGTAAGCCCCTGCGACAGCTGCAAGGGCAGGAGGCTTAAACCCAGTTCTCTTGCGGTGACGGTGGGAGACAGGAATATCTATGAGGTTACCAGTCTTGCCATCAGAGAGCTTCTGGATTTTATGGATAATCTGTCCCTTACGGAGCACCAGATGCTGATTGGGAAAAGGATAGTCAGGGAAATAAGATCCAGGGTGCAGTTCCTTATCGATGTGGGTCTTGACTATCTGACCCTTTCCAGGGCCACCTCCTCCCTTTCCGGCGGCGAGGCTCAGAGGATAAGGCTTGCGACCCAGATAGGATCGGGTCTGGTGGGAGTGGCATATATCCTGGACGAGCCCAGTATCGGGCTTCACCAGAGGGACAACGGGAAGCTCATCGCCTCATTAAAAAAGCTCAGGGATCTCGGAAATACCCTTATAGTGGTGGAGCATGACGAGGAGACCATGCGTGAAGCGGACAGGGTGATAGACATTGGTCCCGGAGCCGGCTCCCATGGCGGAGAGGTCGTTGCCGAGGGAACGGCAGAGGAGATAGAGAAGATAAAGGGTTCGGTCACAGGACAGTATCTTTCCGGAGAGCTGGAGATCCCTATGCCGGCCGAAAGAAGGAAGCCCACGGGCTTTATCAGAATAGTGGGAGCGGAGGAGAATAATCTAAAGGATGTGACGGTGGATATACCACTGGGGGTAATGACGGTGGTCACGGGGGTTTCAGGATCCGGAAAATCCTCCCTCATAAATGAGGTACTGAATAAGGCGCTTTCAAGGAAATTGAACAGGGCCTTTACCCAGCCCGGGAAACATAAGAGGATAGAAGGAACGGAGCAGCTGGATAAGGTCATAGACATTGACCAGTCACCGATAGGCCGGACCCCGAGAAGTAATCCCGCAACCTATACCGGAGTATTTGATATCATAAGGGATCTTTTTGCCGCCACGGTTGACGCAAAGGAGAGGGGCTACAATAAGGGCAGATTCTCCTTTAACGTAAAGGGCGGGAGATGTGAGGCCTGCAGCGGGGACGGCATTGTGAAGATAGAGATGCACTTCCTGCCGGATGTCTACGTGCCCTGTGAGGTATGCCACGGACAGCGCTATAACAGGGAGACACTGGATGTCAGGTATAAGGGAAAGAATATCTATGAAGTACTGGATATGACCGTTGAGGAAGCCCTTACTTTCTTTGAGAACGTGGAGTCGATCCGCAGAAAGATACAGACGCTCTATGATGTGGGCTTAGGATACATAAAGCTCGGACAGCCCTCCACACAGCTCTCCGGCGGTGAAGCGCAGAGAGTGAAGCTTTCAACGGAATTAAGCCGCAGGGGAACGGGGAAGACCATCTATATCCTTGACGAGCCCACAACAGGGCTGCATTTCGAGGATGTAAGGAAGCTTGTGGAGATACTCCGGAGACTTTCCGATAACGGCAATACCGTCGTGGTCATAGAGCACAATCTGGATGTGATCAAATGCGCCGATTATATCATCGATATGGGACCCGAAGGGGGAGACGGCGGCGGAACGGTGGTGGCTTACGGCACACCGGAAAAGGTGGCTGCTTCAAAGACTTCGTTTACGGGACAGTACATAAAGCAGATCCTGACAAGGGAAAAGAAGAGGAGAGCCGGAAAGAGCGGTGCGGCTAAGGCTCCTGCAAAAAAATCAAAAAAAACATAAAACAGTGTAAAGTTTATCCGGAATGCTGCCGATAAATATTCAAAGGAATTTATTTTAGTCATGCATGGATGCTGTACCGCCCCGGGCGGAGGTTTTTCATGCGTGGCTTTCTTTCTTTTTTAATTATTCGGATATTGTCAACGCATCATTTTCGGGTATAATTATTCTGTTATAGTGTGTTAAAACAGAACATAGTCTCCTGTGAAGACTGAAAGGGGAACGAAAATGGTCGCAACAGACATAGGGATTGATCTCGGAACAGCCAGTATTTTGGTTTACATAAGAGGGAAGGGCGTGGTTTTGAAGGAGCCCTCGGTGGTGGCATTTGACCGGGATACGAATAAGATAAAGGCAATCGGAGAAGATGCCAGACTGATGCTGGGACGTACACCGGGGAATATAGTAGCGGTAAGGCCTCTTAGACAGGGTGTCATATCGGACTATACGGTTACCGAGAAGATGCTGAAATACTTTATCCAGAAGGCGGTCGGGAAAAAGACCTTCAGAAAGCCCAGGATAAGTGTATGTGTGCCCAGCGGGGTTACCGAGGTGGAACAGAAGGCGGTTGAGGATGCCGCTTACCAGGCCGGCGCCAGAGAGGTTTCCATCATAGAGGAACCCATAGCCGCTGCCATCGGAGCGGGGATCGATATTTCAAAGCCCTGCGGGAATATGATAGTGGATATCGGCGGCGGAACAACGGATATCGCAGTGATCTCCCTCGGGGGAACGGTGGTGTCCACCTCGATAAAAATAGCGGGAGACGACTTTGATGAAGCCATAGTCCGCTATATGAGAAAGAAGCATAAGCTCCTTATCGGTGAAAGAACCGCCGAGGATCTGAAGATAAAGATCGGAACCGCTTTCAATATGCCGGATAACGACAGCATGAGCGTCAGGGGACGTGATCTGGTGACGGGACTGCCGAAGACCGTGGAGGTAAGCAGCGAGGAAACCGAGGAGGCTCTGAGAGAGACCACCTCCCAGATAGTGGAAGCGATACACGGAGTATTGGAAAAGACACCTCCCGAGCTTGCGGCGGATATTGCCGACAGGGGAATAGTCCTTACCGGAGGAGGAAGCCTGCTCCGGGGACTGGAGGAGCTAATAGCGGACAGGACGGGAATCACAACCATGACCGCGGAGGATCCCATGACTGCAGTAGCCGTCGGAACGGGAAGATATGTGGAATTCCTCGCGGGATACCGGAAGGAGCTCTGAATAGATCAAACCGGCCAAATGAGCCGTATCTATGAAGGATCCGGAGAGATACTAAAGCGGAAAGGAAACGTCAATTGGTAAAGGGTCTATATACCGCATACACGGGAATGATAAACGAACAGAACCGTATGGACACTCTGGCAAACAACCTTGCCAATGTGGATACCACGGGCTTCAAGAAGGAGGGCGCAACCAGCCAGGCCTTCGGAGATATTCTGAAGTATGAGATAAAGGACAAGTCGGAGTATTATCTCACGAAGCGCATGGGTGCCACGAATCCTGGCGTCAGGATAGGTGAGAACTATACCAACTGGGACGAGGGCTCTTTCCATGAAACGGACAATACCTTTGATCTGGCTCTGAGCGGTGCCGGGTTTTTCAGGATAGAATTTACGGACAAGGAGGGCGTCACCTCCACGAAGTACACAAGGGACGGCTCCTTTACACTAAACCAGCTGGGAGATCTGGTGACCAAGGACGGGGATTATGTTTTGAGCGATATGGGCACCCATATCAGGCTTGATCCGAATATGTCGGCATCGATCAATACCATGGGAGAGATCTACCAGGATGATGAGCTTGTCGCAACCATAGGAACCACGGATTTCGTGGACTATAATTTCCTGGAGCACTATGGGGAGAATCTGTGGCAGACCGTTCCCGGGGTGCAGGAGCAGGAAGCGGATGTGAGGATCCTTTCCGGGTATCTGGAACAGTCCAACGTTAATACCGTAGAGGAAATGGTGAACATGATCGCCATCCAGAGACAGTATGAATCCAACCAGAAGGTCATTACGACTATAGACAAGACTTTACAGATAGCAGCCAATGATCTCGGAAGACCCGGATAACGGGATCAGGATAAGGAGGTAAAAGATATGGTACGTTCTTTATGGTCAGCAGCCACAGGAATGATCGCACAGCAGAATAATGTAGATACCATAGCCAATAACCTGGCGAATGTAAATACTACAGCCTATAAGATGGAGGTCAATGAGTTCAAGTCCCTTCTGTACCAGACGATCCAGACCAGGACAACCACTGCAAACGGCGTAAATAAACCTATAGGCGCTCAGGTGGGACTGGGTGTCAGGAATGCATCCATCACCTCCGAATTCGGGCAGGGATCTCTTCTGGAGTCGGAGAACCCCACGGCAGTTGCTCTCAGCAATAATCAGGGGACGGGCTTCTTCGGCATACAGGGAGAGGACGGAAATACCTACTATACAAGGAACGGAGATTTTGTATTCGCCCTTAATGAAGGGAATACACTCACACTCACAACCACCAGCGGTCTCAGGGTCTTAGGATCCAACGGACAGGTTCTGACCCTTCCCGGAAACTATATTGCGGACAAGATAAGGATAGATACGGACGGAACCCTCATGTATCCTGACGATGACGGAAATCTGGAGCCCCTTCCCAATAATTTCACCATAGGGGTGTGGCAGTTCCAGAATCCCAAGGGACTGGACAAGATCGGAGACAGCCTTTATTCCGTCAGCGCGGCTTCCGGTGTGGCAATGAATGAGGCAACGAACCCCAATGTCACAAAATCCGACATAGTACAGGGTTATCTCGAGGGCTCCAACGTTCAGATCGCAGAGGAAATGGTAAATCTGATAATAGCACAGAGGGCTTACGAATCGAATTCAAAGGTCATCACTACAACGGATGATATGATGCAGCTTGCAAACCAGCTGAAGAGCTGATAGAGGCAGGTATTGAATAAGGGGTGACGGTATGGATCTGACTTCTATCGGTACGGACTACGCGTCCGAGCTCGCAACAAACGCCATGAAAAATGCGGAGGATTCCGCCATAGCGAAAAAGGATCTGTCGAAGGCCTCCGATGAAGAACTGATGGATGCCTGCAAGCAGTTCGAGGAATATTTTGTGGAACAGATCTTTAAGACTGCAATGAAGAGCACCACACTTCTTTCCGATGATGACAGTGCATCTACCTATATCAGCGCCATGAAGGACAGAAACCTGGATCTCTATACGAAGGAGATGGCGTCTTCGGCCTCTAAAACAGGTCAGGTTGGACTTGCGAAGGAGCTTTATGAGCAGATGAAGAAGTCACAGGGAGTGACTCTGGAGGAGGCCCTGAAGAAGAACGCAGAGAAGGAAGCGGGGGAAAGCAGTGAGACGCAGGAAAAAGATCCTTCGCTGACGCTCAGGATGACAGGGGAAGAAGCAGCAGGAACGACTGCGGAAGAAGCGGCAGGAACAACTGCAGAAGAAGCAGCAGGAACGACTGTGAAAGAAGCGGCAGGAACGACTGCGGAAGAAGCGGCAGGAGCTGCGGTAAACGATAAGTATACAGAGAACGGCACATCTTGATAACGGTAAAGGGATACATAGACCGGATCATTTTCAGAAACCCGGATAACGGTTATACGGTTATGAGGCTTTCGACCGACGACGGAGATATCACTGTCGTTGGTCTTTTAAGCATGGCCTGGGAAGGCGGGCTTGTAAGCGCGGAGGGGGATATCGTATTTCATTCGGGCTACGGTGAACAGCTTGAGGCGGAGAGGATAACCGTAGAGGAGCCTGATAATAAGGAGGCTGTCCTACGCTTCCTTTCCTCCCGGATAATAAAGGGGATAGGTCCGGCGCTGGCAAAGAGGATAGTTCAGAAATTCGGCGACGACACCTTTTCGATAATGAGCCGGGAACCGGAACGGCTTTCGGAGGTCAGGGGCATCTCCTTAAGGAAGGCAGTGGAGATCTCGGAGAGCTTTGAAGAGGTCGCGGGAATGAGAAGAGCCGTCATGTTCCTGCAGCAGTACGGCATAAGCAACCTTATGGCTCTCAGGATATATGAGAAATACGGTGAAAAGCTCTATGGGATCATATCGGAGAATCCATTTAGGCTCTGCGAGGATATTTCCGGGATCGGCTTCAAAACCGCAGATGAGATAGCGGAAAGATCGGGGATAGAAAGACATTCCGAATACAGGATAAGAGCCGGGATACTCTATACGCTTGGCCTGTCGGCGGGCGAGGGGAACACATATCTTCCGTTGGACCGGCTGCTGGGTGAAGCGGCGGCTGTGCTGGGGCTTCCTGAGAATGAGATATCCGGAGAGATCTCAATGCTGCAGAAAGACAGGAAGGCAGAGATCAAGCTGCGCGACGGGGAAACCAGGGTATATCTCCGTAACCTCTATCAGGCTGAGAGACAGTGCGCTGCCATATTAAGATCGCTTGATATAAAATATGATATCGACCGCGAAAGGCTCGTATCTGACATTGAGAACACGGAGGAGAGATATTCCCTGACCCTGGACTCCGATCAGAGGGAAGCGGTGATTTCCGCAGTGGAAAACGGCCTTTTTATCATGACGGGCGGCCCGGGCACAGGAAAGACAACAACGGTAAAGATACTCGTACGGTACTTTATTTCGGTTGGAAAGCATGTGATCCTTGCCGCGCCTACGGGCAGGGCGGCGAAAAGGCTCTCCGAGGCCACGGGAATGGAGGCAAAGACGATCCACAGACTTCTGGAGGTCAGCGGAGGGAGCGGGGATGATGACAGCGAAAAACGGAGCTTCGGACGTGACCGTGATAATCCGCTGGAGACCGATGTTGTAATAGTGGATGAGATGTCCATGGTGGATATCCTCCTTTTCAGGGCGCTTCTTTCCGCAATATCCGTAGGAACCAGGCTTATCATGGTTGGGGATGAAAACCAGCTTCCAAGCGTAGGACCCGGGAGTGTGCTGAAGGACATCCTTTCCACCGGGAAATTCAGGAGCAAGGCCTTAAAAAAGATATTCCGCCAGGCGGGGGAAAGCGACATAGTGATGAATGCCCATGCACTGCTTCTCGGAAAGGATATGAAGCTCGACAATAAGAGCAGGGATTTCTTTTTCTTAAACAGGAGCGATGCCGGGGAGATAACAGGGGGCGTCATCTATCTCGTCACTAAGAAGCTGCCGCCCTATGTGGGAGCCTCCGCCTCGGAGATACAGGTATTGACACCTATGAGGAAGGGAGTGATGGGGGTTGAGAACCTGAACCGTGTACTGCAGAATGCAGTCAATCCCCCGGACCGGAGAAAGGCGGAGCTGAACCGGGGAGGCTTCATACTCCGGGAAGGCGACAGGGTCATGCAGAACCGGAATAATTACCAGATGGCCTGGGTTATGGAGATCCCGGGGCAGGTGCTGAAGAAAAGCGGGACCGGGGTTTTTAACGGCGACATGGGGATCATAGAGGAAATAAACAGGGCGGAGAATTCCCTTACCGTAAGATTCGAGGATAACAGAAGAGCCCGGTATGCCTTCAGGGATCTTCCCGAGCTGGAGCTCAGCTACGCCGTTACCATACATAAGTCTCAGGGCAGCGAATATCCTGCCGTGGTCATGCCTATATTGAGCGGTCCCGATATCCTGATGAACAGAAATCTTCTGTATACCGGCATAACAAGGGCAAAGAGGTGCGTGGTGATAATCGGCAGAAAGGAAATGCTCCTTAAAATGGCCGGGAATATACAGGAGGCAGAGAGATTTACGGGGCTTGACAGGGAGATATTGTGGTATGACAGGGATATCTGATTACATTCTGGATATGGTGTTTCCGAGACACTGCCCCGTCTGTGATGAGATCCTTCCCTTCGGAGGGAAGCTTATCTGTGATGAATGTGAGGAGAAAACGGTTTTTGTACGTGAGCCGAGATGCAGGAAGTGCGGAAAAAGCCTTGCGGGCGACAGGAGCGAGTACTGCGGGGACTGCGCCGTTGTCAGGCATTCCTTTGACAGGGCTGTCTCGGTATATGTATATAACGACGCGATGCAGGAGGCGGTTTTCCGTTTTAAATACGGCGGAAGGCAGGAATATGCGGATTTTTTCGCGGAAAGTATAAAACAGTATCTGGGAAGGGAGATCCTTTCATTCCGGGCGGATATGCTCATTCCCGTACCCATACACAAAAACAGGCTGAAAAAGCGGGGATTTAACCAGGCAGAGCTTATAGCCGACAGACTCGGGAGTCTTATGGGGCTTCCCGTGGAAAAAAATCTCATAAAAAGAGTCGCGGATACCAGACCACAGAAGGGCTTAAGCCGCGAAGAACGACGGAAAAATTTGAAAAGGGCTTTCAAGTTAACCCGAAATGATGTAAAATCATGCAGAGTTATACTCATAGACGATATATACACAACCGGAAGCACCGTGGATGAAATGGCGGGGCTTTTGAAGGAGGCAGGCGTGTCTTCTGTTTATGTCGTTACTTTGTGCTCCGGTTCCGCACTGTGAGCGGGACGGACGAAGCTGCCCGGCGGCCAGCCGGGATTATGAGGGAAAAGGAGATACTACAGGAATGGATGTAAGAAATTGTAAAAAGTGCGGAAGGATGTTCAACTACGTTGCCGGACCGGTTTTTTGTCCACAGTGTGTGGAAAAATCCGAGGAGGACTTCCAGAAGGTAAAGCAGTATATTGAGGAACACCCGGGAGTAACGGTAGCGGTTACCGCTGAGGAATGTGAGGTCGAGGTGGGCCAAATACGCCAATGGCTCAGGGATGAGAGACTTACCTTTACTTCAGCCGACGGGTCGGATCTGAAATGCGAAAAGTGCGGAACACCCATAATGTCCGGAAGGTTCTGCGACAAGTGTAAGGCTGAGGTTACCAGAGGATTTTCAGAGGCTATAAAGAAGCCCGACGCTCCCCAGCCTGTCAAGAAGATCGAGCCCTCGGGAAATAAGATGAGATTCCTCGGAGGCAGATAAGTATAAGCGTATGGTAGACGAAGAGCGGCTGAAGCTTATGACGCGGATGGCTTCATTTGAGGAGAATGAAGGGAAAAAATCCATACCCGTGTGTGAATTTTTCAGAAGTGATTACGTGGGACTGCATATGATACTGTCTGCAGTTTACATAACAATTGCTTTTGCCATATTCACGGGGGTCAGTATTTTCTGCGGAATGGAATCCTATCTTTCAGAGTTTTACAGGATGGATTTTGTCGCCTTCGGAAAGGAGATACTGCAAAGATACATCGTTGTTCTCGGGATCTATGTGCTTGTGTCGTTTTTTGTATATTCATACCGTTACACAAAGGCAAGAAAGAGTACGAGAACTTATCAGAAGGCATTGAAACGCCTGAGCATGATGTATGAGAAGAAATGAAGGAGATACTGCAGTTCAGGGAACGCCTGAAGGGTCTTTACGGAAGGTTTGATGTATATATCATTCCGGTACTCAGATTCATTCTGGCACTAATCACATACACGATCATAAACCGGAGCATCGGATATATGGAGAAGCTGGACAGCGCAATGGTTGTGCTGGGAGCTTCTCTGGTTAACGCGTTTCTGCCTGTCAATGCGATAGTGCTTTTTGCAGGTATCTTTATTGTACTGCATTTATACACGCTCTCGGTGATCTGTGCACTGATCATCTTTTTGCTTTTTATCGTGATGTTTCTCCTTTATTTCCATTTCGCCCCGAAGGACGGTATCGCGGTGCTTATCACACCCCTTTTGTGTTCTGTGGGGCTGCCCTATATCGTTCCGCTGGTCTTCGGTCTCACCGGATCAATCTTTTCCGCCATACCGATAGCCTGCGGAGTGGTGGTGTATTATGCCGTTTCCTATGTGAAGACCAACGGCTCCGTGCTTCAGGATCTGGACATCGAGGCGCTTTCAAAGGAACTGAAATCTGTTGTGGACGGCATAATGGGAAACCAGACCATGCGGGTTATGATACTTGCCCTAGGGATTTCCTGCCTTGTGGTTTATCTCATCCACAGGCTTTCCATAAAATACAGCTGGACCATAGCAGTGGTTATGGGGGGTATATCTGAGCTCGCCGTGATGCTGTACGGAACGGCAAGCTATGACCTTGACATCTCCGTTGCCAGCCTGTTTTTCGGAATAAGTCTTTCGCTGGTTCTGGCAGTCATCATACAGTTTTTTATCCTTTCCGTGGATTATGTCCGGACGGAGTTTCTCCAGTTCCAGGATGATGAGTACTACTATTACGTGAAGGCCGTGCCGAAGATGTCGGTTCCGGTTTCCGAGAAAAAGGTGAAAAGGATATCCGGGGGAGAAAAGAAGACTGAATAATGGCTGATCAAACCAACCTCATGGAGTTCATCCAGAAATACATATCCTTTGATTCCATTCCTATGATGGTGAGTACGGATTTCATTGAGATACTCATCATCACTTTCCTTATCTATGAGCTGATGGTATGGATAAAAAATACCAAGGCCTGGTCGCTGCTTCGGGGAATGGTTATAATTGCTGTTTTTATTACCCTTGCCTATATCTTCCAGATGAATACCATTATCTGGATAGTACGTAATCTGCTGAATGTCGCGATCATGGCGCTTGTCGTGATCTTCCAGCCGGAGCTCAGAAAGGCTCTGGATGTGCTGGGGCGTAAAAATATCCTTTCCGACTTTGTGGCCTTTAATATCTCCCAGAATATCGATGAACGTTTTTCTGACAGGACAGTTAACGAGATCACGAAGGCCTGCTATGAAATGGGCAGGGAAAGGACAGGCGCTCTCATAGTCATTGAACAGAATGAGCCCCTGTCAGAATACGAGAGGACAGGGATAGAGCTCGATTCCATTGTATCCAGTCAGCTTCTTATCAATATTTTCGAACACAATACACCGCTGCATGACGGTGCGGTCATAGTACGGGGAAACAGGGTGACCTCTGCCACCTGTTATCTTCCGCTGTCTGACAATATGGAGCTTTCAAAGGAACTCGGCACCAGGCACAGGGCGGGTGTCGGGATCTCGGAGGTTACCGACTCCCTTACGATCATAGTCTCGGAGGAGAGCGGAAGGGTATCGGTAGCTTATGAGGGGCAGCTTTACAGAAGCCTTGAGGCCTCAGAATTAAAGGAGCATCTTATCAGACTGCAGAACAAGACAAAGAAGACCGGAGATGAGAAAATGGGTCTCTTCTTCCGGCGGGGCAAGGGCGGTGATGCCTTATGATAAATACGGTTGCGGGTGTGATAAAAAAGCTTACCGGAAATATAGGATTGAAGCTGGTATCTCTGGTACTTGCGTTTTTGCTCTGGCTCTTTGTGGTCAGCATAGAGAACCCAGTGATGAATCTTTCATTCTCGTCCATTCCTATTACCATTGAAAACAGTGATGTTATGGAGACACAGGGTCATGCCTTTGAGCTGAATGATTCGAGCAGAACCGTCACGGTTACGGTAAAGGCTGAGAGATCGGTGCTTTCCGAGCTTTCCAGGGATAATATAAAGGCTTCCGTGGACATGACAAACCTGGACGGAAATAAGGTTCCGATCGAGGTGAAATCCACAAGATACTCAGACAGGATCCAGAGTATAAGTCCCTCAAAGGAGTTTGCCAACGTCATCATTGAGGATCTCGCGTCAGCCCAGTTCAAGATCCAGGTTGAGACAAGCGGGAATCTTCCCGAAGGATATGCTGTGGGTACGGCTTCTGTTCAGAATAATGTTGTCAGGGTGAAGGGTCCGGAGTCTGTTGTAAGCTCCATCGCCGGGGCAGTGGTAAGGGTGAACGTCTCCGGAATGACCAGTGAGATACATACGGTACTTCCAATACTCCTGCTGGATGAAGACGGGCATGATGTTGATACCTCCGCGCTGGAGGTTTCCCTGGATCAGGTATCCGTTTCCGTTGATATCTGGAAAATACAGGAAGTCCCGGTATACGGCTCATACAGCGGAACAGCGGCAAACGGATATGAGGCCACCGGTGTAGTGACCGCAGAACCGGCGGTCATCTCCGTAACGGGAGAAGGCAGCACCTTAAGCTCATTCACATCGCTTTCGCTTCCTGCAGAGGTGCTTGATATCTCAAATGCTACGGGCAATGTTTCCATAGAGGTAAATGTGGCCGGATATCTTCCCAAGGGTATATATCTGGAAAGTCCGGGAGACGGAGGAATAGTAAAGCTCACCGCAGAGGTACAGGAGACGGTGCCCGTGATGCTGCAGGTTCCCTATTCGAACCTCGCCATAACGGGGCTTCCGGATAATATGACCATAGGGAACGATCTGAATGCAAGTGTTGTTGCCGTGACGGTGAGGGGTTTGAGTGCAAGGGTGGCCGCACTTGACGGAAACACCGTTACGGGAGTTCTGGATCTTTCTCAGGTGCCGTTAAATGAAACAGGGAGTATTACCCCGGGCTCATATGCGGGAGAGGTTACACTGTCCCTGCCGGAGGGCATCACCCAGGACAGCGCGGTAGCGCATGTGCTTATCCAGGTAAAGGGCGAGAACGCAGAGGGAGCGGCCGGAGACCAGCCGGGAGGTGAAACAGCCGACGGAGAGACTATGGAAGCGGGAGCGCCCGGAGAGACTATAGAAGCGGGAGCCGGCGGAGAGACTTCGGAAGCGGTAAATGAGGGAGAGAATAACTCCGGCCGGAATGAGGAGCACGAGGAAAATAACGACCGCGAAAGAACTGCCGGTCAGGATGATGAGCAGTGAAGTGCTGTAATGACAGACACTGCTGACACAGGAAGAAAAAAGGAGCGGATAAATGGCCAGACTATTCGGAACTGACGGTGTGAGGGGCGTCGCAAATACGGAGCTTACGCCAATGCTTGCTATGCAGCTCGGCGCAGCCGGAGCATATGTACTTACGGAGGAGCACGCATACAGACCGACCATAATGGTGGGCTGTGATACAAGGGTGTCAGGGGATATGCTTGCAAATGCGCTGATGGCGGGGATATGCTCTGTGGGAGCGAATGCGGTTTATGTAGGTGTTATGCCCACACCGGCAATAGCCTATCTTACCAGGAAATACAAGGTGGATGCGGGTGTGGTGATCTCAGCTTCCCACAATCCGGTGGAATTCAACGGGATCAAGTTTTTTAACGGAGACGGCTATAAGCTCTCGGATGAGATGGAGGACCGGATCGAAGCGCATATCAGAAACGGAAACAGCGGCCTGCCGCAGCCTACGGGCTCAAGAGTCGGAAAGATAAAGTACAGGCGTGATGCAAGGGAAGAGTATATCAACCACTCCATGAGGCAGATAGATACGGATCTTCACGGACTGAAGATAGTAGTGGACTGTGCGGAGGGAGCGGCATATTTTACCTCGGTGGAGACCTTAAGGGAGCTTGGAGCAGAGGTTATTGCCATCCACAATAATCCCGACGGCTCCAACATCAATGCAAACTGCGGGTCAACCCACATGGAGGAGCTCTGCGCCAGAGTGGTAATGGAGCACGCCGATCTGGGGCTTGCCTTTGACGGAGACGCCGACAGGCTTCTCGCCTGCGACGAAAACGGGCATCTTGTTAACGGTGATGAGATAATGGCGATCATCGGGAATTATATGAAGGAGCAGGGAACCCTCGCCGGAGATACTATAGTAGTCACAGTAATGACGAATCTCGGCTTCCTCCTTATGGGAAAGGAAAAGGGCATAAAGATAGACCAGACAAAGGTGGGTGACCGCTATGTGCTGGAGCATATGAGGGAGATAGGAGCGTCTCTCGGCGGAGAGCAGTCGGGACATATTATCTTCTTAAACGAAAATACCACAGGGGACGGACTGCTGTCGGCTCTCCATCTTCTGGAGGTGGTGAAGAAAACAGGGAAAAAGCTCTCGGAGCTTGCAAAGATTATGGAGGTACTGCCCCAGGCGCTTTACAATGCCGGCGTACCCAATCACAAGAAGGAGAGCTACAATGATTATCCGGAGGTAAAGGAAGCCATAGAAAAGCTGGAGAAAAAATATGCGGGAGAGGGCAGGATACTTATCAGACCCTCCGGGACCGAGCCTCTGGTGAGAGTGATGATAGAGGGAAAGGATCAGAAGGTCATAGATACTGATGCAAGGGAACTTGCGGAGCTTATCGAGCAGACGGTTCTGTAAGGGACGGAGGGAAAGATCCTTCGCTTCGCTCAGGATGACAAAAGAGAAAGATTGATTGGTAAAAATGCATAGATATTATTGTACTGCTGTTTTCAATATGGTATAATTATACAAATACTTTAGTATATTAAAGAGGACATACAATGGTAAGTCAGAAGATAGTCATAAAAAACCCCACAGGCCTGCACCTGAGGCCGGCCGGGATACTTTGCAAAGAAGCTATGGAATTCAAATCCCTGATAACCTTCCGTTTCAGGGACAATACTGCCAACGCCAAGAGTGTGCTGAGCGTTCTCGGCGCATGCGTTAAGAGCGGGGATGAGATAGAGCTTATGTGTGAGGGTGAGGACGAGGAGGAAGCTCTGAACGCCCTTGTCAATGCCATAGAAAACGGACTGGGCGAATGAGCTTTGTTCCCGCCTTTATCCACTGGATACTGACTTTCTTTACTGACAGGCTTGTCTTCAGCTGGACAGATGACAGCAATGTCTTTAATTACATCGGCTGCAAGGCCGTTCTTCTGCTTATCCTGATCACTGGCTGGAAAGCCCTTACGGAGCATAAAAAGAATACTCTTGACATACTGAAATTTGCGGGGATATATCTTATCCCCCTTATTTTTGTGCTTATTGTAAAGCTTCCCGGAGGATATCTTTCAAATGATGAAAACCTGATCTACGAGGAGGCAAGAACCCTTTCCGACTACAACTGGTTTTCCTATCTTACTACCTGGTACTATATCATTTCCCTGATGCTTATTCCCTGGAAATACGGGCCGATAATCGTAAAGGTCATGATACAGCTTCTCGTCTGCGGCTACTGCGTGAAAAGGGTTTCCGACCGCTGCGGCGTACGGTACGGTGCTTTTACTTACATTCCCTTTGTATTTTACCCGGTTATAGCGTATACCACATCAGCCCACAGGATACCGGTATATTTCCTGCTCTACGCCTTTCTGCTCTTCAAGCTTTATATGGATAAGGATGAGGGGATATCCTTAAGAAAAAGGGATATCGTATGGATCCTGATACTCGGAGCCCTGCTTACCCAGTGGAGAACCGAGGGCATATATCTTGTTTTACTTCTGCCGGTTCTTATGCTGCTGGCATACCCCGTGTTCCGGAGCGGAAAACGCTTTATAGTGCTGATCGGTCTCTTTTTTCTCATACAATATATTGTGTCAGTTCCCCAAAACGGTGTGATACCGGGGAGAATGGGCGACAAGGCAAATAACAGAATGGCTCCATTCTATGCCTATACCATTACGAATATGATGCGTAACGGCCTTGACAGGGACAGGAACGCTGCAGACCTTGAAAAGGTGGGAAGATACCTTGATATCGATACGGTGGACAGGATAAACGCCGACCTTGGCGACATTAATTATGAGGATGTGTTGATACTCTATTACCCCGGTTATGTGGGAGTAAAGGAGGAGGCCTCACCTGAGGACTATAATGCATACACGGAGGGCTGCAAGAATATCTTTATCAATAATCCCGATGTGTTCTTAAAGACCAGATGCGGAGCCTTTAATTATGCGGCTCTTCCCTATCGGATCGGAACTGACGGCGGGGGGATCCGCGGTGTCCTGAAGCTTGTTTTCAGCGCGGTAAAGGCAGGGTTCTATAATCTGTATATTCCCTGTGTACTGCTGCTCGCCGGCTTTTTCATATTCCCTGTACGCAGAATGTGGTTTGAGTTTTTCGCGGCAGCGGGTCTCATAGGACACTTTGTCATTGTCTTTGTGCTCGCCCCGGCTTCATATTTCAAGTACTATTTCCCGGTTTATTTTACGGTTTACCTGTATATTACCGTGGCGGCGATATTGAAGTGTCATTCCGTTTCTGTGGTGCCGCCCGCTCCTATAGCGGCGCCTGCCACAGGAGGATCAATGAAGAATTTAGAACCGTCACACGATTGAATCTGCAGGGCTGAGATGGTACAATATGACGATAGTTTGTAACTATTCAGAACAGTCACTTGCGGAACCGCAAGTGACGTATGATAACCTCGGCATTTTGTTTTTGGGTATCCCCATACGGGTCTGAGGTGGGGATCGTCATAAGGAGGGATCATTGAAAAAAATACTGCTCACAGGATCCGACGGACAGCTCGGGAGAGCTATGAATATCGAGCTCGCCGGAACCGAATATGAGATATACAATACCGACATCTTCGACAGAGACGATATTCACGCGCTGGATATCACGGATCTTCCGAAGGTGACGGAGCTTATGAAAGAGCTGAATCCCTATGCGGTGATTAACTGCGCTGCTTATACCGCGGTCGATGCCCAGGAAAAGGACGTGGACAGATCCTATATGATAAATGCCATAGGACCGAGGAATCTGGCCATAGCAGCAAGGGAGACAGGGGCAAAGCTCCTTCACATCTCCACCGACTATGTGTTTAAGGGCGACAGGAGTAAGCCCTATAACGAATTTGACAAAACAGGCCCGGTCAGCACCTACGGCAGGACGAAGCTGCAGGGTGAGAAGTTTGTTAAAGCCTTTGCGGACAGGTACTTTATCGTCCGTACCGCCTGGCTTTACGGAGACGGGAAGAATTTCGTCCGCACGATGCTGAAGCTTTCCGAGACCCATGATGAGGTCAGTGTGGTCTGCGACCAGATGGGGAATCCCACAAGCTCAAAGAGTCTTGCGAAGGCTTTGCACTACCTTCTGCCTACGGAGAATTACGGTCTTTTCCACGGTACCTGCGAGGGTGAATGCAGCTGGGCGGATTTTGCGGAAAAAGTATTTCAGCTGGCGGGAAAGACAACAAGGGTAAAGCACATCACCACAGAGGAATACAAGAAGATGAACCCCGAAAGCACCGACAGACCGGCATTTTCCATGCTGGACAATTATATGCTGAGGCTTACCGGGGATTTCCGTTTTGACCATTGGGAGGATGCTATCGGAGAATACTTATGGAAAAAAACTCTTTGATATATGTGGCGGGACACCGCGGACTGGTGGGTTCCGCCATCGTAAGGAGCCTTAAGGAAAAGGGCTATGAGAATATTCTTGTAAGAACCCACAGCGAGCTGGATCTTACGGATCAGGCAGCGGTATTTGATTTTTTCAAAAGGGAAAAGCCGGAGTACGTGGTACTGGCTGCCGCCAAGGTGGGCGGGATAAATGCAAATAACAGCTATCCTGCGGATTTTATTTACGAGAATTCCATTATCCAGTGCAATGTGATAAAAGCTTCACATGACAACAAGGTGAAGAAGCTTCTGTTTCTCGGAAGCTCCTGCATATACCCGAAAATGGCGCCGCAGCCGATTCCTGAGAGCGCTCTGCTAAGCGGGCCATTGGAAGAGACCAATGAAGGCTATGCCATTGCGAAGATCTCGGGGCTTGAGATGTGCAAATTTTTCAAGCGGCAGTACGGGGACGATTTCATTAGCTGCATGCCTACGAATCTTTACGGACCAAATGATAATTTTGATCTGGAGAACAGCCACGTTCTTCCGGCGATGATAAGGAAGTTCCATGAGGCTAAGGAGGCGGATTTGGAGTACGTGGAGCTCTGGGGAGACGGATCCCCTTTGAGAGAGTTCCTCTATGTGGACGATATGGCGGACGCCTGTGTGTACCTGCTGGAGAATTACAGCGGGGAGGAGCACGTGAACATCGGAACCGGGAAGGAGATCACCATCAAAGCCCTGGCGGAGCTTGTCCGGGACACAGTGGGATTTAAGGGTGAGATAAGGTGGAATACCGATATGCCGAACGGAACCCCGAGAAAGCTCTGTGACGTTTCGAAGCTCCATAATATCGGATGGAAAGAAAAGGTGGAGCTTCCGGAGGGCATCAGGAGGGAATATGAGTGGTTCCTGTCTATGGACAGGAAGGATCTGAAGCTGTGATAATAAGGCTATTATTAATCGCAGCGGGGGTGCTGCTCCTCATCTTTTCGGAGAAGCTCTCACCCTTTGTGGATCGTATCCTTCCAAAGGAAGTTCCAGGAAAAGAGCCGGAGATCATTATTGAAGAGGAAGACGGGATCGTGGACAACAAGACAAAGTGGAGGGTGCTAATAGCGGGATATATCCTGTTTGCACTGATAGCGGTGTTTTCCCTGCTTTCCATATTTACTCTGAATCAAAAGATAAATACTCTCTATACGAGCGTTCAGAGGCTGGAGAGCGAGGTAAAATGAGATGATAATAAAGTTTTACTGCTTTCTTGCCGTAATGCTTAATATCCTGATCTATTTTGTGCTCGGGTCGCTTATTACGGGACGTTTGAAAAAACTCCGGTTTTCAGCGACTCTTTCTCTTATTACCGGATTTTTCCTGTACTACGTGCTGTTTGAGCTTCTCTGCATTCCCATGACCCTAAGCTTCCGGCCTCTGCATTTTTTGAGCCGGATCTGGGCAGGGGTACTTATAATCCTGTTTATAATATCTGTCTTTATGAATCACAGGAAATGGGCTGTATTATGTGGGGAAAGCTGTGCCTTTGTAAGGTCCCATCCGCACTTTTGCCTGTTTTCGCTGTTTTTGCTGATAACGGAGCTCATTATAATCATCGGCTGTTACCAGTTCACCCTGGATGCCGCCTTCTATGTGGGTTCGGCAAACACCTGCCTCACCACGGATTCCCTGAATATCTATAACCCCTATACGGGAATGTGGCAGGATCACTTTGAAATGAGGTATTTCTTTGCGAACTATGCCGTAAATGACGCTGTGATGTGTTTCCTCACCGGACTTCATCCGCTGGTCTGGACGAAGACCGTTATGGAGGCTGTGGTCATAATCCTCGTAAACACGGTGATCTACAGGATGGGATGTGCGCTTTTCAAGGGTGATACTGGTAAGACCGGGGTCTTCATGTTTTTTACCGTGTATTTAAGCTTCTTTTACAGTACCATATATACGGCCCAGGAATTTTTCATTACCAGAACCTATGAAGGAAAGACCCTTATCGGGTCGCTTGTGATCCCCCTGATCCTATTAGTTTACATAAAACTTCTGGAGGATCCGGGGTATTCCTTTTACTGGTGGCTTTTGTTTTTGATGTCCGTGGGCTCACTTGTACTCTCAAACAGTGCAAGCATGATCTTTCCCGCAGCTCTCGGGATTTTCATGCTTTCGCTGTTCCTTATAAAGAAGGACATACGGATACTTGTCAAAACGGCTCTCGTGGTGCTGCCTTGCCTCATGTCCGTGCTGTCCTATGTTTTGTATGTGAAGGGGTATTTTGTCATAAGAACCATGCCGGGGTGATCATATGCAGTCGATATCCGCAGCCGGGGACGGGCTGAATTTTTTATTCAAATGCATAGCGCTTTACAACGGAAGCTCCTTCTGCCTTGTGCTGTATCTTCTTGGGCTTGTTTTCATCGCCCTTAAGGGCGGAAAGGAGCTAAAGAGGATCTTTCTTTATCCGGGTCTTATCATACTTTTCACTGTATATAATCCTCTGCTCCCTCTTATCATCAACCGTTTCTTTGACATAAACAAAGAATACTACCGCTTCATGTGGATACCGCCGGTATGCATCCTGCCTGCTTTTCTGGCCGCCGCATATGTAATGGGAGAGGGAAGGAGCAGGGGCTTCAGGATAGTGGGCTTTGCAGGCTTTCTTCTTCTTTTTGCGGGAATCGGAAGCTTTGTCTACGGGAAGGGATACGTTCCTGCGGAAAATGTTTACAAGATACCGAATGAGGTTATGGCGGTTTCAAAGCTTATACGGGAGAATACGGATATGAAATATCCGGTAGCGGTAATGGACAGGGATATGCAGATGGAGATAAGGCAGTATGATGCCACCATCCTTTTAGCCTGCGACAGGACCCAGTATCTCGATTTTCTCGGGGATGTGGACGAGGATCAGCTGACCCGGGAAAAGAATGAGTATGTGAACAGGCTTCTTTCGGTGATCGCAAAGTATGAGAAGATAGACAAAGACAGCTTCAGGGAGGCACTGAACAAAACAAATACGCAGTTTGTGGTGGTTGAAAGAGTATCGCCGATGCTCAGGTATTTAAGTGACGCCGGACTGGAATCCGTGGGAACCACGGGCAGCAGGGTGGTCTTTAAGTTTGAGCTTGAGGATCCGCAGTACCTGGATCTCGCGGATTACAGCGGGGTGTGGTGAAAGATCCTTCGCTGACGCTCAGGATGACAGAAGTCGCTCAGGATGACAGAAATCGCTCAGGATGACAGAAATCGCTCAGGATGACAGAAATCGCTCAGGATGACAGAAGTCGCTCAGGATGACAGAAGTCGCTCAGGATGACAGAGGTCGCTCAGGATGACAGAAGTCGTTCAGGATGACAATACAGATGTCATTCTGAGCGAAGCGAAGAATCTTTATGGTGTTGTTATGAAGTCTGAAACAAAGAAACTAACGGTGTTCACTCCGGTATATAACAGAGGCGGAATGCTGCCGGCGCTGTATGAAAGCCTTCTTTCCCAGGATAATAAAGACTTTGTGTGGCTTGCCGTGGATGACGGCTCAACGGATGACAGCCTTGAGCTTCTTAATTCCTATGCCCTGGAGGGAAGGCTCGATATGAAGGTATTCCACCAGGAGAACGGCGGAAAGATGCGTGCCCATAACAGGGGCGTCGAAATGGCTGAAACGGAGCTTTTCGTATGCCTGGACTCGGATGATCGTTTTACTTTTCATACGGTTTCTGATATATTGAAGCAGTGGGCGTCAGTTTCCGGAAACAGCTCAGTTGCAGGGATCGTTGCCAATAAGGGCGAGAGTGAGGAAAGGCCTCTTTACGGAGAGGAGCTGCCTCAGGTTTCGGAGGATACGCTTTCCGGCCTATACGAAAAGGGCTTTAAGGGTGAGACCACTCTTATCTTCAGGACGGAGATATTGAAAAAGCATCTCTTTCCGGAGATCGAGGGCGAGAAATATGTGCCTGAAGATGTGGTATATGACGAGATAGACAGGGAATACCGGCTGTCGGTACTGAATAAGATACTTACCGTGTGCACCATCACGGAGGACGGACTGACCGACAGGGCGGCAGAGCTTAGAAGGAAGAATCCCGGTGGCTGGTACATATATTATGTAAACCGGGCAAAATACAGCCGTTTTTCTGTTCTTAAGCTTAAATACATAAGCCATTATCTGAGATTCAGACCCTGTGTTCCGCCGGAGCTCAAGAAAAAATACAGTCTCTCTCCCCTGCTTTCCATTCCGGGGATACCCGGGGCACTGGCCCTTATGATCGCAGGGAAAAGGTAGAAAGATCATACATGAGGAATTTACGGTCATCAGATGCCCTGAGGCGTCTGTATATGCTGGTGGTGTGTGCGGTAATGGTCCTTTTTGATTCCGGGATGATACTGTATGTGCTTAACAGGATATACAATCTGGAATTCAGGACCCAGCTTTATTTAAGGGGCCATATCTTTGTAATGGCGCTGTATATCGGGGTTTTTCTCTTCCTTGGACAGGTTTTCGGAGGACTGCTGGTGGGAGTCCGCAAGGTGGGTGAGGTTATGTTTTCCTTTTTATTTACCTCAGCCCTGTCGGATATTTTCTTTTATTTTATCGTAATGCTGCTGTCCTATAAATTTCCCGACGTGAGACCGCTCATACTCGTATTTTTTCTTCAGATCGCTCTTTCATTCATATGGATATCCGTATTCGGGAATATTTATTCGGCAAAGTTCAGACCCTATGATGTGCTGCTTATTTACAGCGGGGAATCCATTGATATTTTCAGGGAGAAGCTTAAAGAGAGGAAGGATCAGTTCAATATAGCCGAGGTGGTGAGCGCGGATCTTCCGGATGAGAAGCTGCAAAGCACGATTGACAGATACAATACCGTGATGCTGTGGGATATTCCGGCTGCCAAGAGGAACAGGATCTTCAAATACTGCTATGAGGAATCAAAGAGAATATACTCCATGCCGAAGATATCGGATATCATCCTGAACGGCTCCGCACCCATACATTATTTTGATACGCCGCTTCTCCTGACGGAGGGAAATCCGCTGGAATACGAGGAGAGGATAATCAAAAGAGTGGTTGACATAATCTTGTCACTCGTCCTTATAATCGTGACCTCTCCCATAATGCTGATCACATCTCTGGCCATTAAGCTCTATGACAGGGGTGCCGTTTTTTATAAGCAGATCAGATGTACGAAGAACGGCAGGCCTTTCGAAATAATCAAGTTCAGAAGCATGGTCGAGAATGCCGAGTCCGCAGGAGTAGCGGTACTGGCAAAGGAAAACGATCCCAGGATCACTCCTGTCGGGAGCTTCATAAGGAAATGCAGGATAGATGAGCTTCCGCAGCTTTTTAATGTTCTGAAGGGAGATATGTCCTTTGTCGGACCCCGTCCCGAACGTCCCGAATTTATAGAGAAATTCAAGGAGACCATGCCGGAATTCGCCTACCGGATGAAGGTGAAGGCAGGTATAACGGGCTACGCCCAGCTTTACGGCAAATACAATACCCTTCCCTACGACAAGCTGAAGCTTGATCTTTACTACATAGAACAGTATTCCCTGTGGCTTGATATCAAGCTTATGATATTGACACTGAAGATCCTTTTCACCAAAGAGAGTACGGAAGGCGCCGGGGATGATGTGGTTGCCGGAAGGGTGAAGGAATGAAGACTATGGTTTCTGTGATTATACCCGTGCATAATGCGGAAAAGTTCATATCAGACTGTATGATGTCGGTAGTGGCCCAGGAATATACGGACTGGGAAATGATCCTGGTGAACGATCATTCCGATGACAACAGTCAAAGGATCATTGAGGATTTCATTGCTCTCCGCCGTGAGAAAAACGCAGCCCAGGAGATACGTCTTCTGGATTCCGGGGATAAAAAGGGCGCTGCCTGTGCCCGGAATACCGGGATAGATGCCGCAAAAGGGCGGTATATTGCCTTTCTTGATGCAGATGATATGTGGGAGCCCGAGAAGCTCAGGGAGCAGATCCTTTTTCAGGAGAAGATAGGCGCGGAATTTACCTTTACAGGCTATGAATTTTCTGATGAAAGCGGTGTCTCCATTGAAAAGATAGTACGGGTTCCCTTTCATATGCAATACAGATCCGCCTTGAAAAACACGACCATATTTACCAGCACTGTGATGTTTGATACCGAAAAGCTTTCAAAGGAGCTGATGTACATGCCTGATGTGCCGAGTGAGGATACGGCCTGCTGGTGGAAGATCATGAAAACAGGGATACCTGCCTGGGGCTTAAACCGTCCCCTCACCATATACCGCAGAAGCGGAGGAACACTTTCCTCAAACAAGCTTACTGCCATAAAAAGGATATGGAATCTGTACAGAAACGTGGAGCACCTGAGTCTTATCAGGAGCGCCTGGTGCTTTGTTTTCTATGCGTTTCATGCCGTAATGAGGAGGATATGATGGGATCTCTCACCGTCCTCCTGTCTGCGATGGGTCTTTCCGATACATCACTGCTCCGGAAGCTCGGAATTTCCGGCAGCTCCATAGTGATCAATCAGGCCTCTTCCGAAGAGAGAGAGTATTTTCCGGAGGAGGACTGTCTTTTTATCACCACAAGGGAAAGGGGACTCTCGAAGAGCCGGAATATGGCGATACGGGAGGCGGCAATGCAGAGGAAGGAGCTCTGCATCTTCTGTGATAATGACGTACTCTATGAGAAGGATTATGAGGAAAAGATACTGAGTGCATTTGACAGGAATCCGGATTCGGATATCCTGGTGTTTTTTATAGAGAGGCCGGAGAGGCATAAGCCCGTATTTAAGGAAGAAAGGCGGCTTGACCGCCTCCATGCCATGAAGATCTTTTCACCGGAAATCGCCTTCCGGCTGTCGTCGGTAAAAAGAGCGGGATTAAAGATGGATGAGCTCTTCGGTGCCGGTGCAAAGTACGGAATGGGAGAGGAGAATATCTTCCTCTTCGACGCAGTGAAGGCAGGGCTTAAAACAACCTATGTCCCCGTAAGAATAGCAGGAACTGTAGAAAATGAATCCAGCTGGTTTAAGGGCTATACGGAGGAATTTTTCAGGAACAGGGGAGCCGGATATTACCGTATGTCTCCCTTTCTCTGGCCCTTTCTCTGTCTGCAGTTCGCCCTGAGAAAGAGAGGGCTCTACAGGGACAGCATAGGATTCTTCGGAGCACTTAGGGGGATGGGGAAGGGAAAGAAAGAATATCTGTCGGAAAGACGGATCTTCCTCGCCGGGGATCACTATTCGGGAACCGGACCCGCCAATGCGACAAGAGGCCTTTTACGGGCACTGCCATCGAATACGCTCTATCTGAAAAGCCGGGGAAAAATTTCAAGGGCTCTGGAAATATGGAGAAAGACGGCGGCGGCGGATGCAGCGGTTTTTTCCGGCCATTCCAGACAGAATATCTTCGGAATGAAATGTGCCGCAGTAAGGGGCATCCCTTCGGTTTACATAATGCACGGAGCGGTGGAATATGAAAACACTATAAACCGGGTTCCGGACGAAAAAATGGCAGCCGACGAAAGAGAGATGATGAGGCTTGCAGACCGGATACTGGCAGTTTCTCCCATGTTCTCGGAGTGGCTAAAGGAGCATTATCCGGAATATGCCGGGAAAACCGGATACCTTACAAACGGGGTGGAGTGGAGTGAATATTATGTAAATCTGACAGCCGACGGCCGTGAACAGATTAACGGGGACTCACAGGACTTACAGGATGTCCCGGATCTCCGGGATTCACAGGATGTCCCGGATTTATGGGATTATGTAAACCGGCCTGTCTCTGTACTCTCAGTCGGAGGCGGAATGCCAAGGAAGAGGATAAATGTGATATGTGAAGCCGTGAAGCTCTTAAGGGAGAGAGAAGGACTGGATATCCGTCTTGATGTGGCGGGAGATAAGGGGGCGGATTCGGCTGAGATAGACGCCTTTGATTTTGTCCGTGACCACGGTATTCTCGGAAGGGAGGAGATGAAGACGCTCTACAGAAGGAGCAGGATCTTCATCCAGAACAGCATATTCGAGACCTTCGGTCTCGCTCCGGTGGAGGCACTTCTTTCAGGCTGTGATATAATGATCTCCAGGTTCTGCGGTGTGACCGTTCTTTTCCGGGAGCTAAAGGAAACGGACATCATTAATGACCCCGGAGATGCGCAGGAGATCGCAGAAAAGATAAGGCTGCTTATTAATAACGGAAACAATAAAAGACTGACCGCTGCCCTGAATATCGGGGAAACGGGATGGGAAAGAAGAGCGGAGGAGCTTTGCCGCATACTGGAAGATATGAAAAAATAAGAGAGCTTTTGAATTATGCGGCTCTCCTTATATTGCTTGTGTTTTACGCGGGGACCTGGACATTTCCCGCCTTTTATCATGTGACCGAGATATATAACAGCCTTATAGTCTTCGGGGCGCTCTGTATACTGTTCATCGCAAATATCGATATAGCAGGGAAGCTTAAGGAAAAGGATGTGATGCTCATTTTACTCTGTATCACATTGGTAATAGCTGTTATCAATCTCTTTATCATCGGCTCAAACAAGGGCTGCATATTGATACTTGCGGATTTTCTCCTGATCCTTTATCTGGCGCCGGAGGTCAGACTTACGCCGCTTCAGAAAAGGATCTATGAGATTTTTTTCCTTATCATGTTTATTTCCTGGTTTCTGTACGACAGGGAATACTCCTACAATGCAAATACCGGGGCAACGGTGACTGTATTCACCTTCTTCGGGGGAATGGTGCTTTTATCCGAGATAGCCGCAAGGAAGGAAATATACGGCTTTTTCATTGTCCTGTCGTTTATGAGGGTGGTAACTCTCGTTTTGTGGCATCTCGCCCGGGGAGCCTTTTTTGCCCTGGCACTCTTCATCTTCTTTTACTACATAGCCCCTAAGAGCTGGTGGAAAAACAAAGCCTTGTACCGCTTTCTCATAGGCTTTTCAACCCTGGGATCCCTTGTATTTGTGGGCTTCTACGTTTTCCTCGGCTCTACGGGCTTCAATATGAAGCTTCCCTTCTTCTATAAGAATATATTCTCGGGGCGGGAGCAGATCTGGTATGAGGTATGGGAGATACTGAAGGATCAGTTTCTTACGGGCATAGGATCCGGGAGGGAGCTTAGATCCTTCTTTGAATATAATATCCATAATGCGATGTACGATATCCTGGCAGTTCACGGAATTTTGGTTTTTGTTCTGTCGCTCTGCATTATCTGGGACAGATTAAGGAAAATAGGAAGGATCCCTGATATCAACAGGGGAAAGAAGCTTATTGCGGTGTCCGCGGTTTTCGCCATATTCATAGAGTCTTTTATCGATATGGATCTGATGTGGCCGGATTATTCGCCTCTATTGCTTTTCCTGCTGCTGACGGTATTCGATAAGGGATCCCCCGGAGATGTGCCGGAAAAAGATCCATCGCAGGAGAAGGCTTGAAGAAGACGGGAAAAGCGGGTTATTTATTTAAGAATGTTGCGGTATTTACCGTCGGGAGCTTTGTGTCGAAGCTTCTGGTCTTTTTCCTTGTACCCTTCTACACCACGGTTCTTAGCGAAGCGGAATATGGAATAGCGGATGTTATGCAATCCTCGCTGCTTCTCCTTGTGCCCTTATTATCCGTAAATGCGGGGGAAGCTGCGCTCCGTTTCGGCCTGGAGAACACCGGCGACAGGGATCTGATCCTGTCTGAGGGATTGAAAAAGGTGGCGTTTTCCATCATACCCGTGGCTCTCAGTTCCCTGGTCCTTTCCCTTTTATTCCCCGCTGAAAGACCCTATTTCCTTCTTTTCATACTGCTTTATACAGCCGACAGTTTTTATGAATATCTTCTCCTTTACTGCCAGGGGCTGGAGGAGGTTCAGAAGATGATGAGCGGCAGCATCGCCTGCACAGCGCTGGTGATAGCGGCAAATCTCCTGTTCCTTCTGTACTTCCGGCTAGGTATCTACGGCTACCTTTTTGCGGAGATAACGGCATTTTCCGGTGCCGCCCTGCTTATGTTCCATCTTGTGGGCGGAGCCGGGAGATTAAGGCGGGCAAAGGCCAATGAGGCTCTGTCCCGGGAGATGACGGGATACGGAAGCTCAATGCTCCTTTACTCAACCGCAAGCTGGGTAAATAATGCGCTTGACAGGTATTTTATCCTCTTCCTGCTTGGAAGCGCACAGAACGGCTTATACGGTGTGGCATACAAGATACCTGCGATCCTCACCACGCTGCAGAGGATCTTTGCCATGGCCTGGCAGATGTCAGCCGTTCAGGAATATAAGGGGGATGACAGGGAGAGCTTTTTTTCGGAAATGTACGGCGCATACCAGACCGTGCTTATCGCAGGCTGCGCTTTTATAATACTGTTTTTAAGGGTGATCGCGGGTCTTATGTTCCGGAAGTCCTTTTATGAAGCCTGGATTCTGGTGCCGCCCCTTCTGATATCCGTTGTTTTTGGTGCACTGGAGGGCTTTCTCGGATCCATAGCCCTGGCCTTTAAGGACGGGAAAAGCATGGGAAAAGCAACCGGGACCGGTGCCCTCTTCAATATAGCCCTGAATTATATACTGATAATGAGATTCGGAACCTTCGGCGCAGCGGCCGCAACCCTTGTATCCTACTTTATAATGTTTTTCCTTGCCTTTATATTTGTAAGAAGGCACGTAAGGATAAGGATAAAGCTTCTGAGGGATGCTTCAGCCTATGTGCTGCTTATCCTGGAATCGGCCGTGGTCATCATGGATATTGATAATTATTTCCCGATAAACTGCGCTATTGTGGCAATACTTCTCATATTGTACCATAGGGAGGAGCAGGGGATAATAAGAAGGACTGCAGAGCTTATAGGTGAAAGGCTGACACATAAAATATGACACAGAGGATAAAGGGAAAATATGAATATGTTACGGCAGCGCTTTTCATCCTTTTTTTGCTGGGCTCCTTTGTGAGCTCAAAAATATATGGCGTTATCGCACCGTACGGAACACTCGTTATGTTTGTTGGAGCGGCCGTTATTTATATAATGCTGATTCTGGCGGACAGGGAAAGGTTCCTTAAAACCGATGTGGTCGTCCTGGTCGGAATAGCAGCCGTTATAATAGCTCCGGTCAACCTGTTTATACTTGGGTCGCGTAAGGGTGCCATGCTTGTCATCTTCGATCTGGTGCTTATGCTGACCCTTGTGATAAGAGGCATGGAGCTTTCCGGAGGGATGAAGAGGATCTGTGCTTTTTCCGGAGCAGTACTGATGCTTCTTTGGTATCCGGTGGTGCGCTGGGATTACGGCTTTAATACGGTGGGATTTGTGTTCCTGATCCTGTTCATATTCGGCGAGCTTGCCCTTGAATACGTAAAGAATGATCTGGAGCTCGGATATCTGAAATACGTGCAGCTTCTCTTCTTTCCGACCTCCGTTCTACTGGCGGTATGCTATCAGGCAAGGTCGGCGGCACTTTCGATCGCTGCTTTTGGACTCATTTATTTAATCGCACCTGTTATTACAGAAAAGCGATTGTTATATAACATATGCCTCGGAATCTTTACGCTGGGAAGCATTCTATTTACCGCTCTTTATTCGGGACTGGGAAGCTCGGGGTGGAATATAAGGATACTGTATAAGGATGTTCTGTCAGGACGTGAGCTGATATGGGCCGAGCTATGGAGGGAATTCCTGAAACGGCCTCTTACAGGCATAGGTTCCTCCTATGAAATGAAGAGCTTTTTTATGTTTGAGGTTCATAACGGTCTTTTTGACATCCTTGTTGTACACGGTATCATAGTTTTCCTGTGCATACTCTTTCTTCTGGTAAAGGCTCTTATGAGGCTTTTTTCAAGGGATATAAGGTTCTGTCCGGATAAAAGGATCGCTTTTGCCGGAGTATTTACAATGATGCTCCAGTCCTTTTTTGAAAACGGCTTTATCGTAACCCCTTTCAGCTGTGTGTTTTTTGTATTGCTGCTGATCGCGGGATGACACTTTTGACGTAAAATCACCGCTTTGGTATAATCAAAAAATGGTCAATCCGTTTAATAATAAACAACTGCTTGTACGGAGAGCAGGTCTTATAGTGTATGATGTGCTGGCTGTCGTCATCAGCTCTGCGGTGGGTCTTCTTTTGAGATTCGACCTTTCATACTATGAACTGCTCCATACCGTGGGCGGATATGTCTGGCAGGAGAATCTCTGGAAATATCTGCCTGTCAATGTTATAGTAACTATCGTTATTTTCTGGCTTTTCCACCTTTATTCAAGTCTCTGGACCTATGCGGGGATCCCCGAAATGACGGCGACGGTTTCCGCCTGCTTAATTACCAGTGTCCTGCAGGCTGTGGGTATGCTCCTTCTCAACCTGCATATGCCGAGGAGCTATTATTTCCTTTATGCCATAGTATTAAATATCCTTGTCCTCATATCCAGATTTGCTTACCGGCTGTTCCGCACCTTTGTACAGAAACGGACCGAACGGGCGAAGAGCATCAATGTCATGGTTATCGGTGCCGGTGAAGCAGGCAATTCCATTATCCGTGAAATGAATTCCTCCAGATTTATCCAGAAAAGCGTTATGTGTGTTATTGACGATGATCCCGCCAAGGTAGGGAACTACATACAGGGCGTGAAGGTTGTCGGTGGCAGGGAGGATATTATCGAAAATGCCGCGAGATACGATATAGACGAGATAATCATTGCGATGCCCTCGGCGGAGAGAAAGCAGCTGAAGGAGATACTGGATGTCTGCAAGGAAACAAAGTGCGAGCTTAAAACACTTCCGGGGATCTACCAGCTTGTTAACGGTGAAGTAAACGTGAGCCAGCTCCGTAAGGTTGAGGTGGAGGATCTCCTTGGACGGGAGCCTATAGAGGTGGATATCGATTCCATTCTGGAGTCCCTGACCGGGAAGATCGTCCTGGTGACCGGCGGCGGCGGATCCATAGGGAGCGAGCTCTGCCGGCAGATCGCAAAGCATAACCCCAAAATGCTGATTATCTTCGAGATCTACGAAAACAGTGCATATGATATACAGCAGGAGCTTGCGGAGTCATTCCCGGAGCTCAGTTTAAAGGTGCTTATCGGATCCGTCAGGAATACCCACAGGGTGAAGGATGTATTTGAGACCTACCGCCCGGACATCGTTTATCACGCAGCAGCCCATAAGCACGTACCTCTTATGGAGGTAAGCCCCAACGAGGCCATTAAGAATAACGTAATGGGAACCTGGAAGCTGGCGCAGGCCGCTGTGGATACGGGCGTAAAGAAGTTTGTCCTGATCTCCACAGACAAGGCCGTGAATCCCACGAACATCATGGGAGCCACGAAGCGTATCTGCGAAATGATAGTTCAGTCCTATAACCACAGGGGAAGAACGGTGTTTGTGGCTGTCAGATTCGGAAATGTACTGGGAAGCAACGGCTCCGTAATACCCCTCTTCAGGAAGCAGATAGCATCGGGAGGTCCCGTTACCGTTACCGATCCGAGGATAATCAGGTATTTCATGACCATACCTGAGGCGGTGTCACTGGTACTGCAGGCGGGAGCCTACGCCAGGGGAGGAGAGATTTTTATCCTGGATATGGGCGAGCCGGTCAGGATACTCGATCTTGCAAAGAACCTGATCCGCCTTTCCGGCTATGTTCCGGGGGAGGATATAGAGATAAAGTTTACCGGACTCCGGCCCGGGGAAAAGCTCTACGAAGAAATGCTTATGAAGGAAGAGGGGATGCAGGAAACCCCGAATAAGCTCATACATATTGGGAAGCCCATAGAATTCAATGAGGATGAGTTTTATGACAAGCTTCAAGCGCTCGATATAGCATCACGTTCCGAAAAGCTGGATGTGCACAGATGGGTAAGGGAGCTGGTACCTACCTACAAATTTACCCCAGGCACCTATATTCCGGGAGAGACCCACATAGATATGGAAAACGCGCCCGGTCTCGAAGAGCGGGATGAGGATGCGGATATGAAGGTTTATGCCATAAAGAGGAATGATGAGTAAGGAAAGACCGGAGGAACGGTTGGGAAGTGCGGATAAGGGGCGGCAGAGCCCGAAGGGACTGTCGGAGAGTTATGTAAACCCGAGAGCCCTCTTTTACATCAATTTTATCAAAAGGCCTGTGGACATTTTACTGTCTCTTCTGCTGCTTATATGCCTGTCCCCGCTTCTCCTTATCCTGGCGGTGCTTGTCAGAGTGAAGCTCGGGAGTCCCGTGATCTTCAGGCAGGAAAGACCCGGGAAGGACGGACGGATCTTCGGTCTTTATAAGTTCCGCAGTATGACTGAGGAAAGGGATGAACAGGGGGAGCTCCTTCCGGATGAGGTGAGGCTCACCGCCTTCGGAAAGGCTCTGAGGGCAGCTTCATTGGACGAGCTTCCGGAGTTTCTGAATATACTGAAGGGGGATATGTCTTTCGTCGGGCCGAGACCTCTTCTGGTCAGATATCTTGACAGATACAGCGAGGAACAGAAGCACAGGCACGACGTGAGACCGGGACTCACCGGACTTGCCCAGGTTAACGGCAGAAATGCCATAAGCTGGGAGAGGAAATTTGAGTATGACGTGGAATATGTGAAAAAACTGTCCCCGGTGTTGGACATCAAAATACTGTTTATGACTGTAATGAAGGTTCTGAAACGGGACGGTATAAGCTCGGAAACCAGCGCCACCATGGAAGAGTTTATGGGCAGCACACACTGTCATCCTGAGCGAAGCGCACACTGTCATCCTGAGCGAAGCGAAGGATCTTAGGAAAAAACAAATGACAAAAACAAAAAAAAGCGTAAACATTCTCATACTCTCCGCCGGAAGACGGGTGGAACTCATAAGCTGTTTTAAGAGGGCAAAGGAGAGACTGAAGATAAAGGGTATCATAGTTGCCGCAGACGCATCGGAGCTGGCACCGGCACTTTACTTTGCCGATGTAAACGAGATCGTCCCCCGTATCTCCGACAATGACGGGTATATAAGGGCGATATGCAATATATGCAGTAATTTCAGGATTTCCCTTGTAGTGCCCACCATAGATACCGAGCTCCTTCTGCTCTCCGAAAGAAGGGCAGAAATAGAGGAGACCGGAGCAAAGGTACTTATTTCCGATGAAAGGGTCACCAGGATATGCAGGGACAAGAGAAATACCCAGGAATTTCTGGAGGAAAACGGCTTTCTGGTGCCGCACCTTTTGACCGATAAGGAGCTTTCAAATCCGAAAAGGCTTACTTACCCTCTTTTCATCAAGCCTATTGACGGAAGCTCCTCCATAAATGCCTTTCAGGTACATAATGAAGAAGAGCTGTCACTGTATCTGAAGCTAATAGAAAGACCCATGGTGCAGGAATATATCGAGGGCACCGAATATACCGTGGATGTATTTACGGATTTCGACAGCAATATAATAACGGTCGTTCCCAGAATAAGGATAGCAACCAGAAGCGGTGAGATCGCGAAGGGAGTCATCCGGAAGGACAGGGAGATAATAGATGACGTGAAAAGGCTTATGGAGGTACTGAAGCCCATAGGCCACATAACGGTGCAGTGCAAGAAAACGGAACGGGGCATAGAGTATATCGAGATCAATCCCCGCTTCGGCGGCGGTGCGCCTATGTCGATCATGGCAGGAGCGGATTCCTGCGAGAATCTGTACAGGCTGTTAACGGGGGAGAAGCTCAGCTATAATGAGCAATACAGAGAGAAGCTGACTTTTTTACGTTTTGACCAGAGCATAATGCTGAATGAGGAAATGAAGCGGGAGTATGAGTATAAAGGCAGTTATTTTTGATCTGGACGACACCCTGGTTTCCGAAATAAGCTACTGCTTAAGCGGCTACAGGAAAACTGCGGAATACATTGCGGAAAGACTCCTGCCGGACAGGGATCCCGGGGAAATATATGACGAGCTGGTCAGTCTTTTTAATGCTGACCATAAAAAGGTCTTCAACAGGTTTTTGATAAATAACATACGTTCTGACGAAAAAGTGATGGAGCTTGTGGAAGTGTATAGAAAACATTTTCCAAACATCAGTTATTATGGAGACGTAAAGCCCTGTCTTGCCCTGCTTGGGGAGAAAGGGATAAAGACCGGTATACTATCCGACGGATACGGTGTGACACAGAGACAGAAGATAAGGGCACTTGATGCGGAGAAGGATTTTGACATCATTATCCTTACCGATGAGCTGGGGAGGGACGCCTGGAAGCCGAGTCCTGCCGGATTCGCTCTCATAGGGGAAAGACTCGGAATCAAAGCAGCGGAAATGATCTATGTGGGGGATAATCCCGAAAAGGACTTTTATCTGTCGGTCACTGCCGGTATCAAAACAGTAAGGATAATCCGGGAGAACGGAGTATACAGGGACAGGGACTACCTTGAGGGTGTCAGGGAGGATATAAGGATAGCTTCTTTAGCGGAGCTTTCGGATGTGATCGTATGAATGTGCTTTGTCTTTTCCAAAAATTTGATTTTTCCTCCTCCACCATATATCTGGATCTGGTCTATGCGCTGAGAGACAGGGGACACCGTGTGATGATAGCCGCCTGCTCGTCATCGGAAAAGGAAAGCCGTAAAGAGAAAAGGGAGGGCGTGGAGTGTGCTTTTGTACCGGTGCCCGACCAGTTCAGCGCCGGAAAGATAAGAAAGGGACTTATACAGCTTACCCTCGGGCGTAAGCTTTTTAAGGCCGTCAAAGCATATTTCTGGAACGAAAAGGTTGACATAATAATTTATCCGACGCCGCCGGTAACCCTTTCGGGGATACTCAAGCCCTTTAAAATGCACTTCGGAGCCGTGAACTATCTGATGCTTAAGGATATATTCCCGCAGAATGCGGCAGACCTTAGGATGATGAGTGAAAAGGGGCTTCTTTTCAGATATTTTAAGAGGCTGGAGCGGGAGCTTTACCGGGAGTCGGACAGGATCGGCTGCATGTCTCCCGCAAACCTCGAGTATATAAAAAAGCATAACCCGGAGGCTGACCCGGACAAGCTGGAGCTTTTTCCGAATACGGTCAGGATCATCGACAACGGGCGTTATCCGGATAAGAGCCGGGACAGTTCTCAGAGTTATGTTAACTTCATTTTCGGAGGGAATCTTGGAAAGCCGCAGGCTATCGACTTTTTGCTGGATGGGATTAAAGCTCTAAGGGACAATTCCGATGTTATGTTTACCTTTATCGGTTCGGGAACCGAGGAGGAGAAGATAAGAAGCTACATAGAAAGGTATTCGCCTCCGAACCTCAGACTTTTACGGGAGCTTCCCCGGAGAGAATATGAGGAGATACTGCAGGACGCAGACATAGGGCTTATCTCCTTAAGCCCCTTATTTACAATTCCGAATTTCCCCTCTAGAATACTGTCGTATATGCAGATGTCAAAGCCGGTTTTTGCGGTCACAGACAGGAATACGGATATAGGCGAGCTTATAACCGGGAGGGCTCAATGCGGCTATTGGTGCCCGTCGGAGGATCCTTCGGTTTTCAGGGATACGGTTCTTAAGATCGTTTCGGAGAGAGAGGGTCTCCCGGAGATGGGAAGAAGGGGACGGGAGTACCTGGAGGCGCATTTTAATGTGGAACGATCCGTGGATATACTGGAGAAAGCGGTGTCGGGCTGAAATACCGTAAAGGCAGGAGAAAGCGGTGTCGGGCTGAAATACCGTAAAGGCAGGGAAAAGTTGTATCAGGCCGAAATACCGTAAAGGCAGGAGAAAGCAGATGGAAATTAACGGGAACATATTTAACGGAAAAACACTTCTTATCACGGGGGGCACGGGATCCTTCGGAAATGCCGTTCTGAAGCGCTTCCTGGACACGGATATAAAGGAGATCCGCATCTTTTCAAGGGATGAAAAGAAGCAGGATGATATGCGGCATATTTATAATGATCCCAAGATAAAGTACTTTATCGGGGATGTAAGGGAGGAGGGCTCCCTTGAGGATGTTATGCACGGCGTGGATTACATTTTCCATGCAGCTGCGTTAAAGCAGGTGCCGAGCTGCGAATTCTTCCCGGTGGAAGCGGTAAAGACCAATGTACTCGGAACCGATAACGTTCTCACCTCCGCCATCAGAGCCGGGGTAAAGAAGGTGGTATGCCTTTCTACCGACAAGGCTGCCTACCCCATAAATGCCATGGGAACCAGCAAGGCCATGATGGAAAAGGTATTTGTGGCAAAGAGCCGCACCATTGATCCGGAGGACACACTGATCTGCGGTACGAGGTACGGAAATGTCATGTGCTCAAGGGGCTCGGTCATTCCGCTTTTTATCGATGAGATAAAGGAGGGACGGCCCATAACCATAACGGAGCCGAAGATGACCAGATTCATTATGTCTCTGGAGGAGGCTGTGGAGCTGGTGCTCTACGCTTTTGAGAATGCCAACGCGGGCGACATTATGGTACAGAAGGCACCGGCATGTACCATTGAAACCCTGGCGCAGGCGGTTAAGGAGCTCTTTAACGCTGTGGATCATGAGACGAAGATAATCGGAGTGCGCCACGGGGAAAAAATGGCGGAAACCCTTCTCACCTCCGAGGAGTGTGCAAGGGCCGTGGACGAAGGTGGTTTTTTCCGTGTTCCCGCGGACAACAGGGACTTAAATTACGATAAGTATTTTATCAAGGGTAATACGGAGAGGCCGAAATTCGATACCTTCAATTCCGACAATACGACCATACTGAACGTGGAGGAGGTAAAAGAAAAGCTTCTTTCCCTTCAGTACATAAGGGACAGGCTTGAGGAGGACTAAGGCGTCATTGAAGATACTTATTACGGGGGCAAAGGGGTTTCTGGGGAAAAACCTTTTGAAGGCTCTGAGCGATGCGGGATATGAAGAGGTTTTCGAATACGATACCGATTCCTCCGGACAGGATCTCGAAGAATACTGCAGGGAATGTGATTTTGTATTTCACCTTGCGGGAGTGAACAGACCTAAGGAGCGGTCGGAATTTATCAGCGGGAATAAGGATTTCACCGAGGAGGTTCTGCGGAAGCTCTGCGGCTTCGGCAACAAGGTACCCGTGCTTTTGTCATCCTCCATTCAGGCGGGGCTTGACAATGATTACGGGAGATCGAAAAGAGCCGCGGAAGAAGCGGTTTTTTCCTACGGAAGGGATAACGGCGTCCCCGTGTATGTCTACCGTTTTCCGAATCTCTTCGGCAGATGGAGCAGGCCGAACTATAATACGGTGATCGCAACCTTCTGTCATAATATCGCAAGGGATATCCCCATAAGGATAGACGACAGGGAAAAGCTGCTGCCATTGGCATATGTGGATGACGTAACGGGGCAGTTTTTAAGGATACTGAATACGGGGATCAAACTTCCTCCCGGTGAATTCGTGGTGTTTCCGCCCTCTCTTATTTATGAGAGGAAGCTAGGGCTTGTGGCAGATACCGTTATGGCTTTTAAGGATGCGCTTTCTAACGGAAGAAAGCCGGAACTGAAGGATGAATTCGAGGAGAAGCTATACGAGACCTATGTCTCTTTTTTGCCGGAGTGAAAGATCCTTCGTCGCTCCGCTCCTCAGGATGACAGGGACTGCTCCGCTCCTCAGGATGACAGGGACTGCTCCGCTCCTCAGGATGACAGGGACTG
>CAMVGV010000018.1 GCA_947167135.1 uncultured Lachnospiraceae bacterium | reverse complement strand
GAAGCGCCATAGATATGTACCGGACAGGCAGGATGCCCGTCCGAAAGTGATGCTAAATATACCAGAATGAGAAAGCAAAATCAAGGGTAATTACGGAGTGTAGCACCAATGGCTTTAGAGTAGAATGATCAAAAATGCAAAAACTGCAATTCACCCAAATAAGAACTAAATACAATATAAGATTCTTCGCTTCGCTCAGAATGACAATGTGTAATCTCAGAATGACAATGTGTAATCTCAGAGTGACAATGTGTAATCTCAGAATGACACTTAGGATCTGTTCATAAATAAATCTTTACATTTGACTTGTCCAGTCGTCCATCTGCTTCATCAGAAAGCCTCGCCGTAGTTACTTAACGCCATTAGAACTGTCGCCACAGACTTCCCACTGATTCCGGAAGTCAATCAGAACCGTCCCCGATGACTTCTCAATGACTTCTTGACTCCCGGGGAGGACAAAAGTCAATATACTGTTGTACGGGTGAATGTCTTGAATTATAATTGTGTTTGGGTTTACAGGAGCCGGGTTTTGGTGGATCATTCCGATGGTTAAGTTTTTTTGGGGCTGCGGAAAAGGGGGAAGAGAGCATGCCGGTGATATTTTTCATATTGTGGGTTATATTTAACGGCCGGGTCACGACGGAGATCATACTGACCGGTCTGCCGGTAACCGCACTCGTCTCTCTGTTCTCATACAGGCTGACTGGCTATTCCCCCGCAAGTGACATAAGACTCCTTAGGAATATATTTCTCTTTATTCTGTACGTGCTGAACCTGATACGGGAGATAATGGTATCGGCTTCATCCGTAATGCTGATGATCCTTCGGGGACAGGCTCCGGAGCCGGTGATCATTGAGTTTCATTCGGGCTTTGAATCCAAAATGCAGAATGTTCTGCTGGCGAATTCCATAACACTGACTCCGGGAACCATAACGATGTTCCAGGAGGGAGACCTTTTTGTCATCCACTGTCTCAGACCGGAATATGGCCGGGGCATAGATGACTCTTCTTTTGTGAGATTATTGAGGAGAATAAAGTGAAGGTAGAGACTGCGTATCAAATACTGTTTTCCGCTGCGCTGGTATGGTTTTCCATACTGATACTTTTCCTTCTGATCCGGTCCATAATAGGACCCAGGATCACAGACCGGATACTCTGCATCAATATGACGGGAACAATGGTGATCTGCTGCATCACCATTCTCAGCCGGGTACTGAAGGAAAGCTACCTTGCGGATGTGGCGCTGATCTATGCCATGATAAGCTTTATCTCCGTACTGATTCTGGCAAACGTTTATATTCCCTTCCGCTATTCCCGAAAAGAAGGCGGTTCCGCGAAGCAGAAGGAGGAGGAGAAAAACAGTGACAGCTGAATGGATCGTATTTTTCATCACCGCCCTGTTGCTACTGGCCGCGCTGTTTTGCTATACGCTGGCTGTTATCGGGGTGTACCGCTTCGGGTTCATTCTGAACCGTATGCATGCAGGGGGTATCGGGGATTCACTTGGACTCCTCTTTGTGATCGCGGCTGTCATGGCCGCCACCGGCCTAAAAAGCGATTCCCTTAAGCTTCTCTTACTTATCGTGTTTATGTGGTTTACATCTCCTGTCTCGTCTCATTTCCTGAGTCAGGTCGAATATTATGCGGGGGGAGAGCTGAAGCTATGGAAATGAAGCTGGTCTTCCGGATAATACTTCTTATTATTCTGATAATCTGCGCCATTGCGGTCAATCTGACCCGGAATATCTTACAGTCGGTGATAATATTTATGTTTTACAGCTCAGTCATGTGCATCCTCTGGATCTTGATGGAATCCCCGGATCTGGCGATCACGGAGGCCGCCGTCGGGGCAGGCATCAGCGGAGTCCTCTTTCTGATGACGCTGAAAAAGGTCCGGAGCGGGGATGGGGAGCCTGATAAAGAAGAGCCCGGAGAAGAGGATAATGACCGGGAGGAAGGGACGGAAATTTGAAGGAACTATTTTTTCGCTGGCTCTCGGAAGATATGGAATTACTGGAGGATATTTCCGATGCCGCCGAGATTCCGGACAGCTCCAGAGAAGACCTGAAAAAACAGAGAAAAGAGAACCGGATGAAAATACAGGGCACTGAGTCGGTGATCCGGGCAGAGGAGAAGGGATTTTTCGCATTTTACCGGGTGGTCTCGGTTATGAGCTGTATCGTGCTTATCGGCGTGCTTCTCTATACTGTGACGAATCTCCCGAGGTACGGAGAGGAAAACCCGCGAACCGTGGAAGTGGTGAAGCGCTACATCGAACACGGTGTTGAAGAGACCGGTGCCGTAAATATAGTTACCGGAATGATCCTCGATTACCGTGCCTTTGATACACTTGGGGAGTCCCACGTCCTCTTTACCGCACTGGTCTGTGTTTTGATACTGTTGAAGCTCGATAAAAAGACCATCCGCGGCGGTCATCTGGACAGCTATTATACGATAAAGGAGGACCGCTTTTTTGATATTTCGGAGGATTCAATTCTTCGGCTGGTGGGAACGATACTGGTACCCTGCATAATTCTTTTCGGGATCTACGTACTGCTTAACGGTCAGAACGGTCCGGGAGGCGGGTTTTCCGCAGGAGCCATTCTGGGGGCAGCCCTTATCGTGTTCAGTCTGACCTTCGGCTTTGAGGCGGTGGACAGGGTATTTTCGGCGAGGGTGCTGTCACTTACCACCTTTGTATCCCTGGCTTTTTACAGCCTTGCGAAGGGATATGTGTTTTTCACGGGAGCCAACGGACTGGAAAACCACATCCCCAAAGGGATCCCGGGAAACATATTTTCCGGCGGTCTGATACTGCCGCTGAATGTTGCCGTTGGTCTGGTGGTGGCCTGCACAATGTATGGGTTTTTCAGTTTGTTTAAGAGAGGAAATATAGGCGGTGCTTGAACATCTGCTGGTAAACAATGAAGAGGCGGCTGCTGTGATCCTCTTCGGGATAGGCTTTACCATGCTGCTCTTTCAGCAGAATCTGATAAAAAAGCTGATAGGAATGAACATCATGGACTCGGGGATCTTTCTCTTCCTGGCCTCACTTGGCTATATTGAGGGACGGAAGGCTCCGATCATCGAGGGCGGGGTAAAACAGACGTCGGCATATATAAACCCGGTTCCCGCGGGGCTGGTGCTTACGGGGATCGTAGTATCGGTATCCGTGACGGCCGTGATGCTGTCTCTTTCCATACGTCTCTACAAAAGATACCACACCCTGAACCTGGATGAGATCTATATACTGTCCAGGCATCAGATGGAGGACAGATAAATGGTTATAGTCACCGGCTTTCCTCTTTTTACCATTTTGCTGAGTCTGTTCTCCGGAGTACTCTGTCTGCTGCTGAAGGGAAGGACGGCCAAGCGCTATACCTTTGCGCTCGAACTTGTGCTGACTGGGATGGCTGCAGCGGTGCTGGCAAATGTAGTGCAGACCGGCAGGGAATTTACCTTTACCATGGGCGAATTTCCCGCACCCTGGGGTAATGAGATACGGGCCGGGGTGCTTGAAGCGCTTATGGCGCTCCTTTTCCTGACGGTACTGATCTGCTCGGTTACTGCCGGACACCGCTTCGTCAATACGGACATAGATGAGAGTAAGATAAATCTTTACTACGCTCTCCTGAACCTTATGACAGCGGCGCTGATGTCTGTAGTCTGGACGAATGACATCTTCACGGGCTATGTATTTGTGGAGATCCTGACTCTTACAAGCTGCGGCATACTGATCGTCAGGGAACTCGGACGAACAACCCTGGCGGCGGTCCGGTATATGATATTAAATCTTCTCGGGTCGGGGCTTTTCCTGCTGGGAGTGGTACTTTTGTATTCAATGACGGGACACCTTCTCATGGTGCCTATGCAGCATACGATCACGGAGCTTGCCGGGGATCCGCAGGTTCTAAGGAATCTTACGATAGTGGTGGGTATCCTGACCGTCGGCCTCTCCATTAAGAGCGGTCTGTTCCCCTTTCATTACTGGATGCCGGACACCTACGGCTGGGCGACGCCCACATCGGCCGCCATACTTTCAGCCATTGTTTCAAAGGCATATATATTTTTGCTGTTTAAGATTTATTACCGTGTCATAGGGATAAAAACCTTTGAAATGATGCCTGTCCGGAATATCCTTCTGCTGCTTGGGGTCTGTGGCATCATAGCGGGATCCGCAGGGGCGATACTGTCCAATAATATTAACCGCATGGTGGCTCTGTCCTCTGCGGCACAGATCGGATACATTTATGCGGGCCTCGGACTCGGAGGGGCAGCCGGCTATACCGCAGCGCTTTTCCATATCCTGGTCCATGCCGTCACCAAATCCCAGCTTTTCCTTACGACACCGCGTCTTGCGGAGGTGTCCGGGGGAAGCCTCCTTTTCAGGGAGCTGCAGGGAAGCGGACTTCGTGACAGGGATGCAGGGGCGTTTTTTTCCGTCAGTGCACTTTCAATGATCGGAATACCCATTTTTGCGGGCTTTTCATCCAAGCTGCAGTTTGGACTCGCGGCTGTGACAGTAGGGAACAGGAAGCTGATCCTCGTTATGCTGGCACTGGCCGTGAGCTCCCTTTTAAATGCGATGTATTTTATACGTACCGTTATCCGGATCTACACGGATTCCCCGGAGAAAACGGAAAGAGCAGGCCACAGGGCGGACTTCATCCTTCCGCTGCTGGCCCTGACAGCCTGTAATCTGTTTCTGGGGCTGTTCTCCAGGGTAGCGGCGGATCTCATCCGGACCGGACTACTGATGTTCGGGTGACAGGAAAAGGCGGCAGATCATAAAGACAGGAAGGAGCGGTATCGACAAAGTATGCTTCTCATTACAGCGATATTATTTCCGATGATCGCGGGTCCGTTCGCGGCTCTTTACCCGGAGAGAAAGGATGGCAGCAGAACCAGAAGATACGCGGGTATTATGGTTCTTACGGATATTCTCTGTATCCTTGCCGCCCTGTACGGAAAAGCGGTGACACTCTTTTGCATTACGGACCGGGCAGTCTTCGGGTTTTCATATGACAGCTTCGGAAGGCTGTTTCTCTCGGTGGTGCTGATCCTGTATACGGCGGTCTGCTTCTACGCCTTTGAATATATGAAAACAGAAGAGCGGCCTGAGATGTTCTTCAGCTTCTATTTCGTATCTCTGGGAGCCCTGGTGGCCATATCAATGTCCGCAAATCTGCTGACGCTTTATTTCTGCTTTGAACTCGCGTCACTGTCGTCCGTTCCACTGGTTCTGCACGAAATGACAAAGGAAGCGGTTGCGGCCGGATTAAAATATCTCTTTTATTCCGTAGCCGGAGCACTGATGGGTCTGCTCGCGGTGTTTTTCGTGTATTACCATTCGGTGGGTGATGCAGCGTTTATTCCGGGAGGGATCATTGAGAGGAGCCTGCTTTCCGGGAATGAGGCTGTGTTTCAGGCGGTCATTTTTATCGGGATAATCGGCTTTGGAACCAAGGCCGGAATGTATCCCATGCATGGCTGGCTGCCCACAGCCCATCCCATAGCGCCGGCGCCTGCCTCAGCCCTTCTTTCCGGTATAATCGCCAAGGCCGGGGTCTTTGCAATTGTCCGCCTCATATTCTATTCCGTGGGTGTGGAATTGCTGCGGGGCACCTGGGTTCAGTACGCCTGGATGACCCTGTGCCTGTTAACGATCCTTATGGGTTCGACCTGTGCTTTTCATGAAAAGATATTGAAGAAACGGCTGGCCTATTCTACAGTAAGCCAGATCTCCTACATACTGCTGGGGCTTTCGGTCATGACTACGGAGGGCTTCAAGGGAGGGATGCTTCACTTATTAAGCCATGCGGTTTCCAAGGGTTGTCTCTTTCTGGTGGCGGGGATCTTCATCTGTAAGCTCGGTAAACGGAGTGTAACGGAGCTTAAGGGCACGGGAAGGGAAATGCCGGTCACATTGTGGTGCTTTATGCTGGCTTCCCTGTCTCTGGTAGGAATACCTCCAATGGGAGGATTCACGAGTAAATGGGTGCTTGCAGGCGCAGCACTGGGAGACGGTATGGGTATTTTTTCGGTACTGCCTCCGGTTGTGCTGCTGATATCGGCACTTTTGACGGCAGGATATCTGTTTCCCATAGCGGTGGATGCGTTCTTTCCCGGCAGGGATTTCGATCTCTCCGGGACGGAGAATAAGGAGCCCCCGCTCTTTATGACAATACCTCTGATGCTGCTCTGTCTGGCAGCACTGATGGTGGGAGTTTTCGGCGGGAGGATAGTTGAGCTTATATGATAAGTCCTTATTTCCTGCTAATACCCATATTGCTGCCGATAGCCGGAGGGTTTTCACTGCTTTTTTTAAGGCTTCCGGGAGATGCGGACAAAAAGCGTAATCTCTATCTTGAGACCATAGTGCTGATCACAAGCATACTCGTGTGGACAGCTGTACTTTTTGTCAGAAGAGAAGCCGTGCAGATAATAAGCCTGTCCGGCAAATTCTCCATAGGCTTCCGTCCGGACGGGCTATCCTGCCTTTTTGCGGGTATGGTCTCTCTGATGTGGCCCCTTGTAATGCTGTATGCATTTGAATATATGGAGGAGGCACAGAAGAAAAACCGTTTCTTTGCCTTTTATATTATGACCTACGGGGTAACGCTGGGGCTCTCTTTTTCCTATAATGTGACAACACTCTACACCTTTATAGAAATGCTGACCCTTGTCACCATCCCTTTGGTCTGTCATTACGGAAACCATGAGAGTATGTATGCCGGACGGAAATACGCGGCGTTCACCATTGGAGGCACGGGTTTCGCCTTTTTTGCCGTGGTGCTTACCACGGTTTACGGCGAAGGCGGGTTATTTATTTACGGGGGCAGCCTGCATGTGAGCCGTATGACGCCCATACTGCAGCTTGCGTTTTTGTGCGGCTTTTTCGGTTTCGGGGTAAAGGCCGCGGTATTTCCGCTTCACGACTGGCTTCCCACAGCCTCGGCTGCGCCGACTCCGGTGACTGCGCTCCTTCATGCGGTTGCTGTTGTAAACTCCGGGGTTTTTGCGGTGGCGAGGCTTGTTTATTTTACCTTTGGGACGGAAATCCTGTCCGGAACCCTGTCCCTTAACGCTGCCCTTCTTACAGCAGAGTTTACAATGGTATTTGCGGCCGCCATGGCCCTAAAGCAGCGGCATTTTAAGAGGAGACTTGCTTATTCCACGGTAAGTAATCTGTCCTATATGCTTTTCGGGATCCTTTTACTGACACCGGCGGGACTGACAGCGGGGCTTCTGCACATGGTCTTCCATGGGATCATCAAGATGTCACTGTTTCTCTGTGCAGGAGCCTTTATGCATGTCACGGGGAATGAGTATATCTATCAGATTAACGGTGTGGGGAGGAGGATGCCGGTTATTTTTTCACTCTACACCCTTGCAGGCTTTTCTCTGGTGGGAATACCCTTATTCTGCGGCTTTGTATCAAAGTGGAGGCTTGTAAACGCAGGGATTGAAGCCGGGAGAGCGCAGAGCTTATCAGGCGTGTTTGCTCTGATAATTTCTGCTTTTCTGTGCGCTATGTACATATTGACGGTGAGCGTCAGGGCGTTTTTTCCGGTTGAGGGAAGCGACAGATATGCAGACAGGAGCGATATTAAGGATCCCGGGAGACGCATGCTTATCCCGATTGTCTTTTTCGGGATATTGAATGTTCTTTTGGGGATAAGGCCCGGTCCCCTGATCGGGTACATAGAAAAGATCGCAAAAGGACTGCTGTAGAAAAAAGGAGGAAGCGGATGCTCATATTTTTGATCGTGTTCGGACCCTTTATCCTTGCCGGGGCATCATACATGATCGGAAAAAAGAATGAAAACTGCCGGGATCTCTTCGTGATCGGAGCGACGGCTGCCGAGCTCATGCTCTCCCTTTTGCTGTTTTACGCTATGCCCTCATACAGAATAGCCGCATTTATGACGGAGGATGGATTGTCCTTTACTACGGATGGATTCCGGGCAGTATATGCGGTCATCACTGCCTTTATGTGGGCCGGCACGACGCTGTTTGCAAAGGAGTATTTTTCAAAGGAGCGGGAAAACCTGAACCGTTACTGGTTTTTTACCCTGCTGACACTTGGAGCCACCGAGGGTGTGATGCTTTCCGGAGATCTGATGACGGCCTTTCTCTTTTTTGAGATACTCTCCTTTACGTCATTTACCTGGGTTATACACGAGGAGTCGCCGGAGGCTGTCAGGGCAGGCTATACCTATCTCTTTATCGCGGTTATCGGAGGCCTTGTGCTCTTTATGGGTCTTGCACTCCTAAAGTACTCAGCGGGGACACTGTCCTTTGACGCTTTAAGAGAGGCGGTCAGGGTATCGGCGGATCAGCAGCTTATCCTGCCGGCGGGGATATGCATCCTGTTCGGATTCGGCTGCAAGGCCGGAATGTTCCCGGTCCATGTGTGGCTGCCGAAGGCCCATCCCGTAGCTCCCTCGCCTGCGTCAGCGCTATTGTCCGGCATACTCACAAAGGTCGGGGTATACGGGATCCTTATGATCTCCTGCACTGCTCTTATGGGAAATGGGATATTCGCTCTTTCGGTGCTGCTTCCCGGGGTTATTACCATGGCGCTCGGAGCGGTGCTGGCACTGTTTTCGGTTAACCTGAAGAGAACCCTTGCCTGCTCCTCCATGTCACAGATCGGCTTTATCCTTACCGGAACGGGGATGATGCTCATCCTTTCCTCCGGCGGAAACCGGGAGGGTACAGGCATTGCCTTAGCCGGACTCACGCTGCATATGGTAAATCACTCGCTTATAAAGCTTACGCTTTTTATGGCGGCCGGCGTGGTGATGATGAATCTCAGGGTGCTTACCCTGGATGAGATCCGGGGCTACGGCCGGAATAAGCCGTTTCTTATGACGGCTTTTGCTCTTGGAGCCCTCGGTATAAGCGGAGTTCCGCTGTTTAACGGGTATTTGAGTAAGACACTGCTCCACGAGGGCATCGTGGAGGGAATACATTGTATAAAAGGGTACGGATGTCTTTTTTCCGTTATCGAGTGGATCTTTCTTATCTCCGGGGGTCTGACCTTTGCATATATGTTGAAGCTTTTCATCTGTATCTTTGTACAGAGGAACAGGGACGAAAGGGTACAGCAGTCCTATGAGAGGGACAGGAAATGCATGAATAAGCCAAGCTGCGCAGCGGTTTTCGGCTCCTCCCTTCTGATGATCATACTGGGACAGCCCTTTGTCAGCATAAGGCTGATAAGACATATGACGGGCTTTGAAGAGATCATGGATTTCCGTGCCTTTACTGCGGAAAACCTGAAGGGAGCTTTTATCTCACTTGCCATAGGAGCTTTTGTTTATCTTACAGTAGTCCGCCGGGTGCTCATGAAAGACGGAAGCTATGTGGATCTCCGGCCCGAAAAGCTTGATCTCGAGGAACTCGTCTACCGTCCGCTAATCACAAGGTATCTGCCGTCTATTATGGGAAAGGCTGCATATGTCTTCGGGGAAAACAGGATATTAAAGCCGTTGTCCGGGATCTGCCTTAAGGCAGCCATTGTCGTGACACGGATACTTGAAGGCCTTACCGATGGCTGTATTCTCCTTCTACGTAAGACTGTTATGAGGGAAAGAAAGGTTAAATGCGGGGAGGAAACGGAACCCGGATTCCTGATCAGGCTGTCAACGGTGCTTGCCGCCGGAGCCGGACAGCTTTTCTCGAATTTTTCCTTTGCAATGATGATGACCTGCATCGGTATCATCATTGTTCTCTGTTATATACAGATCTTTTTCTGAAGCTCCTTTGACACAGGGCTTTCGGATTCCCTAAGGAATCTACCGTTTTTCTCAGTCCACATGCTGATTTTCATGATACAATCACATATAGAAATACGACAAATGGCTTTTTGAACAGGTTCAAACGATATTTGGGCTTTTGGCGTTTGTATCATATAATAAAGGAGTGGAACTGAAGCATATTGTTTATGTCACAATGGATCTGCAGGGGGCGCTGCTGTGCTTTCTGGCAGCGGGCTGTATTTTCCTGACAAAAAGACTGGAGGAACGGCTCCTTGTCTGCCTTGCGGGTATTGAAGCTTTGGATGGTCTGAGTGCGGTGGGAGATGCCGTCGCATGGGGTTTCAGGGGAGTCTGGGGACAGGCCGCAAGAGTATCGGTGTATGCCGGGAATTTTCTGAATTTTTTTGCTTCCTATGCGGTTGTTCCTGTATTTCTGGAATATGTATTTTGCTCTGTTGAACAGAAACAAACGGGATCATACGGCGGATCCTGCGGAAAGGGCGTGCTTTCGGAAAAATCCAGTTATTTATGGTGGAAGAAGAGAGCCCGTATCATTATATATTCTTCATCCGGCATAAATCTCCTCCTGCTGATCATTACGCAGTATACCGGATGGATCTATTATATCGATAAAGACAACCTGTATCACAGGGGAGAGCTGTTTTTCGTTATTTCAGCCCTTGGGGTCGTGCAGCTTACGGTATTGCTTCTGTTTGTCCTGAGATTCAGGGAACGTCTGAGCGCCCATAGAATGGCGGCACTGTTATGCTATGTACTGCTTCCGATCCTTGCAGTGACGGCACAGCAATTTGTATACGGTTATTCCATAAGTACGATAGTCAGCATAGTCTGTGCTATATTTATGTTTGCTGAAGCCTATGTGGAACAGGCAGTGAGGAACAGGGATAATGAGAGGCTTATCAAGGAAGCCCAGATGAGGATAGCCGTTTCCCAGATAAAACCTCATTTTTTGTTTAATGTACTCAGCTCCATATACTATCTTGTGGGGATGGACAGCGACAGATGCAGGGGTGCGATTTCCGATTTCTCAGAGTATCTGAGGGGGAATATAAGCTCTGTTTATTCCGAAACCCCCATACCGGTAGAGCAGGAGCTGCAGCATACAAAGGCATATCTGGCTCTCGAGGAGCTGAGGCTCCAGGGGAAGCTTACGGTCAGGTATGATATCAGGGAGAAAAATTTCAGGCTTCCGGCTCTTTCGATACAGCCGCTTGCGGAAAATGCCGTGCGTCACGGCATTTGGAAGAAAGGCGGAAAGGGAACGCTTACCATATCAACAGCCAGGGACAAAGACGGCTATGTGGTATCGGTGGAGGATGACGGAGCCGGATTCTCACCGGAAGAAAGAAACGGAGAGGCAGGCCCGGGAGAGGATCATATTGGGCTGTCAAATGTGCGTGACAGACTGGAAATGATGATGGGGGCTGCCATGGAAATTGAAAGTACCGTGGGAAAGGGTACCGTGATCCGCATCCACATACCGGAGCAAAAGGCAAAAGGAAGAGGATGACGAAAGCCGCTCAGAGTGACGAAAGAAAGGATAAGCTTAAAGATGGATGAAAACAGACAAAGTACCGAAAATAGCGGAACTATTCTGGCTGTTATCATGGTCGTAATAATTTTATCTTCGCTTATTTTCATTATTGTCAGGCTATGGGAAAAACCCGGGATGCCCTGGAGCAGCGGCAACGCTCAGGGAAGTACGGAAGCAACAGACGCAGAAGGCGAAGAGACCGGGCCTTCTCCGGTGGAGGAAGGAGTCGTACGTATCGCCTCCGACCAGAGTCTGGGAGACATGGATGTGGCTAGAAACAGTAACAACTATTTTCTTCCGATCAATGTATATGACAGGCTGGTGGAGATACGGGAAAAAGAGGACGGAACACCTGAGATAATACCATCCCTTGCGAAACAATGGACAGAATCCCCGGACGGAAAGCTTTTCACCATATATTTGAGGGACGATGTGGTTTTTTCCAACGGGAAGCCGCTTACCGCCTATGATGTGAAGTTTTCCCTATCGAGACTTTTAACTGTTCCCGGGAGTGAGCAGACCGCATATGCCGATATGATCAAGGGCGCGGATGAGCTGATGGCAGGGAAGGCTGAGGAACTGTACGGAATACAGGTTATTGATGACCACTGCTTAAGGGTGATACTTAATGAACCCTTCCCGAGCTTTATAAGTATGCTGGGTTCTCCCGCCTGTTCCATACTGTGTAAAGAGGTTGTTGAAGCCGCGGGAGATTCCTACGGAACAGATATAAGTAGCATCATAGGAAGCGGTCCTTATATGCTTACCGAAGCCAATGATGAGATGTGTACCATGGAATACAACCCGAGGTATTGGGGGAAAGAGCCTTCGGTGAAGAAGGCAGAGATGCGGGTCATGGTGAATTCACTTATGAACAGGGAATTCAGCAAGGGAAACCTGGATCTCCTGGATCTTGATTTCCTGAACGGCGAGGCCAAGGAGCAGTATCTTACGGATGACAATTATACCTACAGGGATAAGTTTGTGGTAAAGGAGAATGTGGGGATAATAAGTCTTATGCTGAATACCGATATCCCCCCTCTTGACATGGTGAAAATAAGGAAGGCAGTCCAGTATGCCATTGACCGTGAAAGGATAGTAAAAGAGGTTTGCGGGGGATATGCGGATATTACAGACGGGATCTTCCCAAAGGGTCTTATCGGGTACACGGAGGAAAACCAGGGGTGGCTGAAATATGATCCGGAGAAAGCAAAAGAACTTGTAAAGGAAGCCGGAATCGGAGGAAATTACACTGTAGAGCTCGCAATAGGATCCACTGCCGATATTTCCATACAGAGACTGACTGAGATAGTACAGGAAAACCTGAATGCAGTCGGGATCAATACGGTCACGGTAGTCTATGATTCGGACAGCCGTCTGTACTTAAGGCGGAACGGAAAGATCATGGCTTATGTGTTTGACTGGTATGCTGACTATAATGATCCGGACAATTTTATCTATACCATTTTCGGTTCAGAGGAATCAACAAAGAAGTTTTCCAGTAATTACAAAGACTATGGCACTATAGAAAGAATAGGGAAGGCCCGTACTATAATAGATGATGAGAAGAGGCTTATGGAATATGCAGCCCTTGAAAGGAAGCTCATTATGGATGATGCTGTGTGGGTGCCGCTCTACTCGTCAGAGCATGTGTTCGTCAAAGGAGACAGGGTAAAGAGCTATATTCCCTACTGGGCAGGCTGGAGTGATGTGATTCTTGAAGAGATGGAGCTTAAATAAATGGGAAATGCGGAAACGGAGAAAAGAGACAGGCCAAGAGGATGGCTCAGCGGGAGCGACAGCAGAAACAAGATCAGCCTGAAGCTGAAGATCTTTGTGATGTGTGTCTCCCTTGTTTCTGCAGCGGTTTTGATCTTTGCCGTTCTGGGAGTTATACAGTTCAGCAGGTTTGCGGAGCTTCTTTCCGAATCCGGTTCCGAGCAGGACAGGATCGTAGCCGATACGACCACGAAGACAATGTACAATACGGCTACCGGAAGCTTCCAGAAATACGTTGAAGCTGATGCGGAGATAATCGACAATGAATTCTGGCTTATGAAGCATGATGTCGAGATACTTTCCAAAGGGGTTCAGAAAATACTTGAGCATCCGGACGAATACGCCGAAAAACCGGTATCCATTCCCCTAGCTTCTGACAAGGGCAAGCTCACCGCCCAGCTTCTTTTTTCCAGCGATGCGGACAAAGGGGATAAGGAGATGATGTCTTCCATCAGGAAGCTGGCAAATCTGAATGATCAGATGTCCTATATCGTTGGTACCAGTGAAACCATAAACGACTGCCTGATAGCTCTTCCCGGAGGTGCCACCCTATATATGGACCGGCACCCGGAGCAGAAGATCGGGGATGACGGAAAGGTTCTTCCCTTTAATTCTGACAGAAGGCCATATTATGTGGGCGCCTATCTTACAGGAAAAACCTATTTTGCCCCAACGAATTATGACTATTTCAATGATTCAATGGAGGTTATGCTGGGTGTTCCCGTGTATGTGAAAGGCAGGCTGGCCGCAGTAGTTGCCGGGTCGAGACTCCTGTCCGGAATGGAGGATATGATCAAACGGATGGACCTAAGTGACGGCAGCTTTATCTGTCTTATCAACGAGAGCGGCAACATCATCTATTCCCAGCGGAAGAACGGAGAGCTGGCGATAAGCGATCAGAACAGGGGAAGCATGCTGGTAAGCCCCAATGTGGAACTGGTAGATTTCCTGCAGAAGGCCCTGGAAGGCGGAAAGGGGTACGAACAGCTGGAAATAGACGGAGAATCTACGATCCTTGCATACGCACCGCTGAAAACCGTGGGATGGACACTTTTACTCGGAATATCTGACAGGGAGCTGGAGAAGCCGGCAAAGGATCTGGTCAAAAGAATGGATGTGATATCCAATGAGACCATGGCGCAGACCGGATATATTTCAAAGCAGACACAGCTTATTATTATCCTTATAGCCATTGTCCTTATAGCCTTTTCCGTATTCTTTTCTCTGCAGAATGCCGGCAGGCTCGTCCGGCCCATTATGGAGCTGAAGAATGCGGGCATAAGGTTTATCGAGAGAGACGCTATCGAGGTGGAGACCGCACCGAATTATTTCGGTTCACTGAATCTTTTTACAGGGGATGAGATAGAGGATCTCTGGGTCACCATGCAGGATCTGGAGATAAATATCGTGACATCGGTCCGCTCACTGAAGCGTGTGACAGCAGAAAAGGAAAGGATAGATACAGAGCTTTCGGTTGCCACAAAGATACAGTCGGATATGCTTCCTCAGATATTTCCGGCATTTCCGGAGAGGAGCGAATTTGACATATACTCCACTATGACACCCGCAAAGGAGGTTGGAGGAGACTTCTATGACTTCTTCCTTATAGATGACGACCATCTGGCACTTGTAATGGCTGATGTGTCGGGGAAAGGGGTGCCTGCAGCTTTATTTATGGTCATAGCAAAGACCATCATAAAGAACGTGACGCTTACCGGGAAATACAAGGGACCCGGGGAAATACTCTATGACGTAAATAATAAGCTCTATGAGGGCAATGATGAAAGCATGTTCGTTACCGTATGGCTCGGTATTCTGACCATATCCACAGGACATCTGGTGTCTGCCAACGGAGGGCATGAATTCCCGGCGATCTGCAGGAAGGGCGGACAGTATGAGCTGATAAAGGATGAGCACGGTCCGGGGCTCGGAATGTTTGACGATGTTGATTTCGAGGAGTGGGAAGGCGACTTAAAGAGCGGGGATATGCTGTTCCTGTATACGGACGGAGTTCCCGAGGCCACGGATTCCCAAAGTGAGCTCTTCGGAATAGACCGGATGCTGAAAGCGCTGGATGACAGCAGGGAGGAAGAGAATCTGCAGGGTATGCTCGGAAAGGTAAGAGAGCATGTGGACAGCTTCGTGGGAGATGCCCCGCAGTTTGATGACCTTACCATGACTATATTCGTATATAAATGATACAAACGCAAAAGTACAAATGGCGTTTGAACTTGTTCAAAAAGCCATTGCCGGAAGCAACGAAGCAATTCGTTGCATCAGAACAGTGATTCAGGACTTTTGACCCTGATATCGTTAAATAAATGACAGGTAGACTGAAGAATTGCAGATTATTATCGTTGATGATGAAATGATTGAGCTTCAGGGGATCGCGGACACGGTCAGAAGAGTACGCTCCGATGTCGTGCTGTATTCCTTTGATGACCCTCTCGAGGCCTTGAAGCTTGCAGAGGAATGCAGCATTGATGTGGCGTTCCTCGACATTGAGATGCCGGTGATGAACGGGCTGGAGCTGGCGGCCAGATTGAAGGAGCTCCGTGCAGATATCAATATCATTTTTATCACAGCCTATAAGGAGTATATGCAGGAAGCCTTCAAGCTTCATGCCAGCGGATATCTCCTGAAGCCTGTGACAGAGGACATGGTTTTCCGGGAGCTTATCGATCTCAGAAATGCTCCTGCGACAGACAGGAAAAAGGTAAGGGTTTCTGCCTTCGGAAGCTTTACGGTGTTCGTGGATGGTAAGCCGGTGGGGTTTCAATACAGCAAGTCAGAGGAGATACTTGCGATACTCGTGGATCTTCGCGGTGCTTCCGCAGATACAGACAGGATAAGGGCATTATTATGGCCGGAGGATAATTCCATCGCCGATCATGCGTCCTATATCAGTACTCTGAAGAAGGACATGATAAACACCTTTTCAAGGATGGGAATAAATGAGCTGTTCCGACTGGAGGGAGACGGGATCAGTCTTGTGACGGAAGCTGTGGAGTGTGATTACTATGATTACCTGGAGGGAAAGGCGGAAGCCAGACCCTTTGAAGGCATATATATGGAACGTTATTCCTGGGCTGAGCCGACAGTGGCAGTACTGGAAAAGATAAGGCGGGAAAGAGCCGGCCTTAATAAATGAGGAGGGAGGGGGAGTTAAGTAAATGGACGGAAAAACCAGAAAAACAGATCTTGAAGAATTGTCAAAGGGGTTATTCACGGGGAAGACCGTGAATAAGCTCATTAATCCCAGACATCAGGCATTGCCGGTGTCAAAGGCATATCCGGCAGTCAGAAGGTCCGGAAAGGCATACAGGAAATTCAGGACCGAAGACGGTGATGAAGTTTCATTGTCGGAGGAACTCGCAGGTTCGATAATGGAGCTTGACGGGATAGTGGACAGGCTTTTCTCATATGGGGATGAAAACGGAGAGGGTCTGGACGCCGTGTATAATGAGTGCTATTTTGACACGATCAGGGCAAATGAGCTTCTCACCGGTATAAACTACAAGCTTAACCGCTTTATCGCCGGAAATAAGAGAAAAGAAAAAAGCGATATAAAAGGAAGCCGGGGAGTAGACAAATTGTACGCCCTGACGGATAACCTGGAGCGTGACCTGAAAGTATTCACCGACAGCCTTGAGAGAAAATACGGTCTGGGCAGGAAAGTGTCTAAGGATTCTTTTGATGCACCGGTGATGACATCGAAACCGGAGGATTAAATATATGGATTGGAAAACTGCGGTAAATAGCTTTGTTGAAGTATTTGCTAATCTTGATTTCAGGAATGGCCCGCTGTTTTATGTGGTCGGAATAGTGGCGGCCGGATATTGCTGTCTGGAGGGCTATCGCATATACAAGATGCTGCTTGGGATTATGGGCTTTGCACTGGGGTTCCGGGTCGGATTTTTGATCTTCGGAAGTCTGGGCTTTTCAAATGAAGTACTGCTCATGATGGAGACCTTTATGGGACTGATACTTTGTGTGGTGTCCTACAGGATATTCCTTGCGGGGATCTTCATTGCAGTATTTCAGTTTGCGTCCTCCAATCTTCCGGTGTATGTGGAGGCCCTTCTGCAAAACAGGGTGAAATACAGCTTTTTGGTCACGGGTGTCGTAGTAACCATCATTTCCGGGCTTCTCGCATTTGCCATAGCGAAGCTCTCGGTCAGTATGACGAGGACTGTACTGGTTTGTCTGACTGCCGTGGTGGGAGGCTTTGCGGTGGTCAATTTCCTGGTGGATCTTATTCCGGTATTTCCCTATGAGGTTACTCTCCCGGAGCCATCTTCACCAATATGGCTGTTCCTGAAGATCGGACTGTCGGCGGCAGGGGTTGGCATACAGGATGTGAAGGATTCTCCGGGTCTGGTATAGAAGAAATGGTGATCCTTGTATACGACAGCTCGGGAAAGGCGGCAGATGGTCTTCACGGCATACTTAAAGCCGGATACGGAGAGGATAATGTTCATTACTTCACCGATCGGGCGAAGCTTATGCACTATGCGGACAGACATATTTTCCATGTGGTTTTCCTGTGTCTGTCTGTTCAGGCGGAAGAAGAACTGGATGATGCGGGGAGGCTCTGCCTTATTATTCCCGGGGTAAATCTGATAATCATAAGCGAAGACGAAAGATATATGTCCCGCGCGCTGAAGCTGCACGCAAGCGGGTACATATGCCTTCCTTTAACGGAAGAAGCAGTGGATTCGGAGCTTCATAACCTGCTCTACCCGGTCTATGACGATCTCCCGCTTTTAAGGCTGGAACGGAGGAACGGCATAACGGTTTTTATTGATGAAAAGCCGGTGAGCTTTGCTTACAAAAAGACGGGTGAGCTACTGGCACTCCTTTTCGATATGGAGGGTGGGATGCTCAGTAATGAGGTTATGATCGACAGATTGTGGGAAGAAAGCAAGGATATCGATAAGAGCCGCTCATATCTGCAGAATGTCCGTTCGGATCTTATCCATACATTGTCTGCCTGGGGGCTTCAGGGGGCAGTAAAGCATAAAAGAGGCAGGATGTGGCTTGATATGAGCAGATTCAGGGTATCGGAAGGAGCTCCTACCTGACGGGATCCCTATGGTGAGATTAGTGACGCCATATAGAGGAGAGGCAAATCCCAAGAGGATATGCGGGCAAACCTGAGCCGGACGAAATGAAATATGTGTGTGCTTTCGGATATGAAATGGTAAATAAAAAGGATGTCGATATTGATAAGACCATGAGCCTTGCAGATAAGGAAATGTATGCGAATAAGGCGAAGCTTAAGGATACCAATGAGCACAGGATCGCAGTCCACAAGGATGAGAACGACTTTCCCGATAAGCTTGAGTCCTGGTCTGACCTTCTGCATCCCGATGATAAGAATGCGGTTCTGAAAGAATTCAGAGATACCATAAATGATTATTCCGGTCAAAAGAACTATGATGTGGAATACCGTCTCAGGGTAAGAAGCGGGGAATGTTCGTTGATATTACCGACAGGATGGGAGTAAACGGAGTAAGCGGGTGAGACTATGCAGAAAAAAGAGGAGTACAGACAGATAAGCATCGAGGGCTGTAAACTGATCGGAATGGGTGCCCACGGTAAGGTATACAGGATAGGGCCGGATGAGATAGTCAAGGTATACAGAGAAGATATCCCTCTTTCCAAGATACAGGCGGAGAAGGAAAAGTCCAGGAAAGCCCTTATTCTCGGGCTTCCCACGGCAATCTCCTTTGATATAGTGAAGGTGGGCAAAAACTACGGCGCAGTATATGAACTTATCGATGCCGAATCAACCGAAAAATACATTGGCAGGAGCAGGGAAAATCTCGACAGATTCATATCAATGTCGGTAGAGCTTCTTAAGTTCATTCACTCCATAAAGGTTAATAAGGATGAGTTTCCGGATATGAAGGCCGATCATCTGAAGTGGCTGGAAAATGCAAGGGAGCTTCTGGGGGATGACAAGGCTGACAGGATAAAGGGGATCATAGAGGAGGTTCCCGATACGGAAACCCTTCTTCACGGGGATTTCCATATAAAAAATATAATAATCAGTAAAGGTGAGCCGATGCTGATCGACATGGATACCCTGTGCTATGGCGATCCGGTCTTTGACCTTGCCACCATATCGAATTCATATTATTCATTTCCACGGATGGCTGCCGATGCGGCAACCGGATTCCTCGGCATCAGCGTGGAGGATGCCGATCATATCTGGCAGCAGACGCTTAAGCTGTATCATCCGGAAATGGACAAGGCAGAGCTTCTTAAAAGGGAAAAAATATGCAGGATCCTGGGGTGTCTTCGTATTCTTGATTTCGGAAAACGGGGCGGAGATCCGGAACACAGAGAACTGATCATAAGGAAAAGTCTGGAATTTATTGATTCACTGATGTGATGCAGTGTTTGACTGGAGGCGTTTATCCCGGCGGTGAGCATTGGATCCGGTATTGAACTTCCGGTCCGGCAGTGAGACTTCGGGCTCATATTTATTTCTCATCTGTATATATTGACAGAAGCGGGAGTATTGTCATATTGACAGAAGCGGTAGTGTTGTCATCCTGAGCGCCAGCGAAGGATCTTTTCTCCGGTAAAAGAAGATTCTTCGCTTCGCTCAGAATGACACTAATGAGAAAAGAAGATTCTTTGCTTCGCTCAGAATGACACTAATGAGAAAAGAAGATTCTTTGCTTCGCTCAGAATGACACTAATGAGATAAAGAAGATTCTTCGCTTCGCTCAGAATGACAATTAGAGCAATATGACAGTATTGTGACAGTTATGTGAAAGTAGTTATGTTAATATAGGGCGCTTAGACCTACCTAAAAGGTAAGAGGTGATCGGTATGGCTGATGCTAAAGATGAAAACAACGTAGAAGATACAAAAGAAAAAAAGAAGGACAAGGACGAGAAGAGGCCGGTCGATGATCCCTTTGCGTTTATCATGGATCTTTTGATCGATGTGATCAAAAGCTTCGTGAACGGGATGAAGGCAGGGTATCTGGGAACTCTGAACGAAAATGAGAATCAGAATCAGAAGAGCCAGAACCATATGAAAAATATGCAGACCATGATGGACTCCACCATGAAGATGTATCAGGGTATGCAGCAGCTTCAGAATATGCAGACCCAGATGCAGCGCGGACCTCAGAAGGGGAACGCCCCCCAGAAGCAGCAGGCTGCACCGGCCAAGGACGGCCAGCCCCAGATGGGAAATATGCAGATGCCTAATATGAATATGGGAAATATGCAGATGCCCAATATGAACATGGGAAATATGCAGATGCCCAACATGAATATGGGCAATATGCAGATGCCTAATATGAATATGGGCAATATGCAGATGGGCGGTATGATGGGCATCATGATGAATGTCTGCATGCAGATGATGCAGACCATGATGAGCGGAATGATGCAGATGCAGCAGATGTACCAGGGTCAGATGATGCAGCAGGTGCAGAATCCCCAGATGCAGGAGCAGCAGCCGGAGAAGCAGGCTGAGAAGCAGCAGGAGCAGCCTTCTAAGGAGCAGGCTGAAAAACAGCAGGAGCAGCCTTCTAAGGAGCAGGCCGAAAAGCAGCAGGAGCAGCCTTCTAAGGAGCAGGCCGAAAAGCAGCAGGAGCAGCCTGTCAATGAACAGCCTGAAAAGCAGGCCGGGGCGGAAAAGCAGGAAAACAGCCCATCTGACAGTGAGATTGCAGAAGAGCTAATTAACAGTACAAAGGAATTAAAAGAAGCAAATGAAGAATATAAGCAGGTAAAGGCTGAAAATGATGCCGTTAAAGCCGAGGTCGAAAGTGAAGTGCTCCAGACTGAGGACATGATAGGCTACCATCAGCTGGATATGGATCAAAAAATAAAAGAGATCTCAAAGCTGAAGTCCGAGAAGGATACCGCTCTTGAGGATGACCGCGCAGAACTGAACCGGGAGATAGAGGAGGACGCGATAGCCAGTGAAAAGGCATTGATCAACAAGGGAATGCTCATTAATGACAATATCAACCCGGATGTCTCACCATTTCAGGAGAAGGATCTCGCGGAGGCTGAGACAAGCATAGTAAGGCTCAGTGATAAGCTAAAGGCTGAGGGCGCAGACAAGAGTGTGCTGGATGCGGTTGAAAAGTATAATAAAGAGGTCGTGGACTTCAATAATAAGGACTTAGACAAGCTTACAAATGCGGAGGATACGGTAAGAACCTATGACGCCGCAAAGAATTTCCTTGATGCCACGAAGCCAAAGCTCATAAATGAGGGTGCGAGGAAGGGCCAGTATGAGACCCTGAGTCCGGAGATGATGAAGGCGAGGACAGGAGCCCAGAAGCTTCTTAATTCCGTGGATCATTTTCAGGAAACCGAAATGAGAAAGAGAGCGGAGGCCAGAGCCGATGCCAGAAATAATAACCGTCAGTTCACTGCTACAAATAATCTGGAGATGAAATGGTTTTCAAAGAACGAGATCGATAAGGCCATCAGCTCTCTGGATAATATGAGGGATGCCAATGGCAAGCTTGGCCCCGGCGCCGAAAAATTCCATGGTGCTTTGAGTGAACTTAAGAACACTATGGGGAAAAAGAACGGAGGCATCAACGCAGATGCGTATGTTAATGTATATAATGCAGCGGACGGTTTTATGAAGGAATCCTTAAGCAGCAAAATGAAGGGTCCCGCAGTGGATGCTGCAAGACAGGCCGGAAAGGACGTCCGTAAACGCCTTAATGAGAATAACAGGATAGATAAACTGAACATAGTTGCCGATTACGAGAAGCGCAGGCAGCTTCTCACGGAGAAGGCCGGAAAGATAAATGAACGCAGGCAGGCCCAAGAGCAGCGTGAAAAGAAGATCGCAGATTTAAGGACCGAGATGAGAGCCGCAAGGGGTCAGCGAAATGCTGCCAATACCGAAAAGCATCAGGAGAATAAGAGACGGCTCGATGAGTCCAATAAGAAGCTGGAAGCTGCAAAGCAGAAGAGGGATGCAGCAAGAAACCGCAGACTTCAGGCAGAGCAGTCAAAGAGAAGATCCAGACAGACTCAGATGAAGGCGCCGCAGAAGAATGCTATGGGAATGTAGGTCATCTTTTTGAAGGCAGACCGGCCTGAAGCAGAGCACAGGATATGAAGTATAACCTGAGGGGAGAAGAAACCGAAAATAAAGCGACCAGAGTGAGGGATAAGGCAGAGCATAAGGTCATATCCTTCCTTCGCTATTTTATTCCGTCTGTGGGTCCCCTTGTGATCTATATTGCGGCGGAGGCACTTTTGGTGGTTCTGGGATCAACCCTGATCCACTCGAATCTTAGCCATGCCGAATTCAGAGAACAGAAGATGAACCTCTATATGATGGCAGGGGTGATGCTTACCTTTGTTCTCTTGAGAGCGTATTCAAAAAAGAGAAGCAGTACCTTTTTCGAGGATGCCTCTCTTTACCTGAACAATATAAGTATTGTAAAAACGGTGGGATTTATTGTTTTCGGGCTGGGGCTGTCCCTGGCGCTTTCGGCATTTATTTCCCTCCTTCCGAAGATAGGACCGATGGCGACCTACAGTGCCACCATGGATAGGCTGTACCACACCTGGTCACTATATGTTGCGGTGCTTTTCAATACCTTTTTCACTCCCATAGTGGAAGAGGTGATATTCAGAGGATATATGCTGAACGGTCTCCTGCCGCATTGGGGCGAGAAAAGGGCGCTGTTCACGGTAAGCTTTTTATTCGCCCTGATGCATGGGACGGCGCTCTGGATGGCTTATGCCTTCGCCATGGCATGGATCATAGGCAGGGTTTCGATATATGAAGACAACATTTTTTACGCCATATGCGTGCATATGGGCTTTAATCTGTTTTCCACCGTCCTCTGGTTCCTGTATCTTTTCAGACCGGAGACAAAGGTGTTTCTGGAGGAGAACAAACCTTTTGTATTGATGCTCGGAGTCACAGGGGGAGCCTTTGCACTGCTCTTCAGCAAGCTCTACAGAGCAGAAAGGGAAAGCCTTTTTGTAACGAGGTTCTTTCAGGGAAAGGTATGATCAAGGTGGTTATATATGGATGAGCAGGGTTCGGGATTAAACTTGATAAAATGGATACCGCTTTCAATAGGCGGTGTGATCTTCCTCGGGGTCTTGACGCAGTCCGTGCTGATAGGTCTTTCATCTTATTTTTCCACGGGGAGCCTCGCGTTTTCCGGATCGGAAATGAGCGAGATCCTTTCGCCTACAACCCTTATGTACGGCCTGGCTGAGATGGGCGTGATCTTCGCTTTCGTGCTGGTCAGCAGCAGCGGAAGCGTGCTTAAGGCGTCGAAAAATATGCTTGGGGGAAAGACCGAGAGAGTTGAGGGATCCCTTGAAAACTCCCGCTGGATGGAGGAAAAGGAGAGAAACGAGCTCTTTCCGAAGACTCAGTTTAAGAAGCTAAAGGATCTGAAGAAGGACGGGATTCCGCTTTACGCGGTATATAACAGTAAGAAAAAGGATATGGACATAAATATAATCTCTCCGGCTCACGGCATCATCATCGGTGCTACCGGTTCCGGTAAGACCACCACCTTTGTGAATCCCGTTATCCAGATACTGGGACGTGCAAAGGCGGGTTCGTCAATGATATGCACGGATCCTAAGGGAGAGCTTTTCCAGCTTCACTCCAAGCTGCTGACGGAAAACGGATACAAGTGCATGGTTCTTGACCTCCGTGATCCCTACAGTTCCTTCCGCTGGAATCCGCTGGGATCGATCTTTGACGTGTATCAGGAGTATCTCCATATGGGTGACGATATTCTGGAGCACACCGATTCCATAGATGATTATCCTGATCTGAAGAAGGTTCACGACAGATCACAGTTCAGTGACGGGGAACCCTGGTATGAGTGGCAGGGCTCTGCCTATGCGGTACGCATAGACCTGATAAACAAGGCCAGGGTGGAAAAGCAGAAGCTTTACGATGAATGCTATGAGGACTTAAACGACCTTATCTCGGTTATCTGCCCCATAGAGAATGAAAAGGATCCCGTCTGGGAGAAGGGTGCCAGATCCATAATCATGGCAACTGCTCTCGCAATGCTTGAGGACTCCGAGGATCCTAAGCTCGAGATGACCAAGGATAAGTTCTGCTTCTACAACATAAACAAGGCGGTGTCAAATTCTGAAAATGAATTTGCGGCATTAAAGGACTATTTCGAGGGAAGATCAAAGCTTTCAAAGGCGGTGGGTCTTTCCAAGCAGGTTCTGTCCGCTGCCGACCAGACCCTTTCATCATATATGAGTATTGCCTTTGACAAGCTCTCAATGTTCAATGATGAAGGACTCTGTGCCCTTACCAGTGCTACAGACATAAAGCCCGAGGAATTTGCCGACAGGCCGACGGCGCTTTTCTTAAAGATACCTGATGAAAAGGATACGAGACATGCCCTTGCGGCGGTATTTATCCTCTGTATTTACAAGGCGCTTATCAAGGTGGCATCCGCAAGAGAGGATCTTTCCCTTCCGAGGAACGTTTTCTTCCTCCTGGACGAATTCGGAAACATGCCGAAGATCGATAAGTTCGACAAGATGATCACGGTCGGCCGGTCGAGGAAGATCTGGTTTGAGATGATAGTGCAGTCCTTTGCCCAGCTAAAGAACGTCTACGGTGAAACAGTAGCGGATATCGTAAAGGGCAACTGCGGTATCAAGCTGTTCATCGGTTCAAATGATATGCCTACCTGTGAGGAGTTTTCAAAGCTCTGCGGTAATATGACCGTCAAAACCTCCAGCGTTTCATCGGGACTGAAGGACAAGACCGGTAATATCAACGTATCCACCCAGCTGCAGCAGAGACCGCTTATTTATCCGAATGAGCTTACGAGGCTGAACAATGCGAAGAGTACAGGTAATTCCATTGTGGTCACCTTCAATAATTATCCGTTGATGACCAAATTTACGCCTTCCTACAAATGTCCTTTATATGAGATGGGTCAGATGGATCTGACAGAAGTGAGGTCTAATGTGTTTTTCGGTGATGATGTGTACTACGATCTTGATGAGAGAAATTATCTGATACTTGATGAGGGAAAGGAAGAGGAGACAGGGGAAGAGTCCGAAGGAGCCGGGGCTGAAGGAGAAGCCATGGAAGCTGAGGATGATGTCATAAATGAAGATCCCGGGATTGAAGGGGAGGAATACGGGGATCCTCAGGGGGAGTATGATCCTGAATGGGAGTCTGATGAGGACGGTGGGGAGCCGGAAGATGAAGACTACTATGATGAAGACGAAGAGTATGAAGGGGATGAAGGGGATTATACTGAAGACCTGGAGGACGATATCACGGATGAAGGATCCGATGATATCGATGAGGAGAGTGTTATGGAGATCATGGCTGACCTTATGAAGGATTATGAGGAAAGCTCATCAGAGTGGCTCTCCGATGATGAAATGGAGGAGGCAGCAGTCTGATAAATGGAGAGACTTAAAAGGTTACTTGGATACGCAACGGTATCACTGCTGTCACTGTGGATACTGTTTCTTGCTGTATTCGCGAACTCTGTAGAGATAAGGGCTGACGAAGAGTCATCATCATCAACTACATCGTCTTCTTCCGGTACGGGGCAGAGCTTATATGATGCGTTGAGAGCTATCTACGGAGATTCATCTTCGTCCAGCAGTTCTTCCAGTTCATCATCCACCACGTCGTCATCCTCCACGGTGACGATGGAGCAGATAATGGAAAGGATGGAAACGGAACCCATAGGACCTTCCGTTGAAGAAGCATCGCTGGATGAGCTTTACCACGAAGATTACAAGGTGTATGAGGAGAAGCTGGGAGAAGATTACACCATATATACGAATGTAAAAAACGGCGGAGTCACCAACAGGCCGGTTGTGATAGATGTGCCAAAGGGCGTCGGGGTTTCTCTGAAAAAAGACGGATCCGACATGGCCTTTGCTTCAAAGCAGGTTTTGGACAGGGAGGGCAGCTATGTCCTGAACTTCTATATAGTATCAAATGGAGAAGATGTAAAGAATTTTGCTTCACAGACATACCTCAGGGCAAAGTTCCGCTTCAGGATACAATATTCTCCCGGAGTCGCGGGAGTAGTCGGAGAGGGAGCCACAGAGGAAGAGGTCTCCGCAAACGAACTGACCGAGAGCCCGGAGTATCTGCCTGAGGATATGCTTCCGGATGACTTTGAATACGACGAAAGCGAATTCGAGAACCTTACAGAGGAGGAACCGGAGGAGCCGAAAGAGACTGCACCTCCCGAGGAAGAAGAGCTGAAGAGTGAGTACGACAGCGATATGGGCTACTACCGGAACACACTCCGAACCGGGGATTTCTTCTACAGCAACGTTCCAAACGGGGGTATCAGCAATGAGGGAGTGCTTGTTCAGGAAGCGGAAGGCCTGACCTTTACGGCATATATGAACGGGCAGCCCTTCGAGGATTTTGCCCCGGGAGAATACATACAGACCACCGGCAGCTTTGAGGTATATGTTTCCAAGGAAGGAGACAGTGCTTTCAGCCAGAAGTACAGCAAGGGAAATCCTGCAATAAGGTTCCGGATCGTGAACGGACCGGTTTCCGATCTCCGTATTATCACCGCTCCGGACGGTATGGCCATAAGGAATGTACGTTGTAACGGCCTGGATTTAAGCCATGAGGAAGCCTTCATAAGCAGGGATACCGTTTATCTTGCTTCGGACGGAGAGTACGAGCTTACTCTGGAGGATGATGCCGGAAGCAGGGATATATACTTCACCCTGGACACTGTTCAGCCTGTTGTATCGGTCGGAGTGCAGCCGAATGAGGCAACTATCAGCTATCTTAGCAATGATGTTTCACGAGCCGTTCTTTACAAAGGAGACGAGCTCGTAAGTGATCCTGAGCTTTTGCAGACTGTTACCAAACCCGGTAAGTACACGCTATATGTCTATGATAACGCGGGAAACTATACCGAGTCGGAGTTTACCGTGAACTACCGTATCAATGCAGCGGCAGTGATAGCCATTATCGCAGTGGTGGCTCTTATAGCGGGTGTGATAATTTACCTTGTAAGGATGAAAAAGAAAGTGAAGGTAGTATAGCTTGTTCTATCCCACAATCTTAAGCTTCAATTCCATGATGAATGCACTCATGGATTTCATAGTGGAAAACCAGATCGTGGACATCATTAAAGGGGTGTTCTGGTCGGTTCAGGGACTTGCGATACAGCTATTAAGGGAGTACCTGTACACGCAGGCCTATTTCTTTCTGATTCTGCTGCTGGATCTGGTATGGGTGCTGGAGCAGGCCTTTGATGTATTTTCCGGAACCCAGATCGTGTATGTGAACGATACTGCGGGTAATGTTCTCGGACAGGAGGACTTTATGACCGCCGTATTTATCGGGAGTCCGGTGCAGAATGCCTACTGGTATTTTATGCTGGCTGCAACCGTTTTGTGTTTCTTCTTCACTATCATTGCGGTGATAAAGTCCATGGGAGAGGGTATAAGTGAGCTGAGAAGGCCGGTTACTGCGGTTCTGCGGCAGGCTTTCCAGGCAATTCTCACCTTCCTTCTCATCCCTACGGCCTGTATTGCTGTGATGAAGCTTGCAGGCGCCATTACGAGGATAATCGCACAGACTGCGGGAGAGTTCCAGGACCAGAGGATCACAGACATAGTTTTTGTTCTGATAGTAGGGGACAACTGGAAGTCGGAGGCGGGGAGAAAGATATGTTCAACCGGCAGGATGTTCTCAAAGCTCTCCAGCAGAAGCTATATAAAATGGAGAGATATAAATTATTTATATGCATATGTGGTCGTGATATTTATGATCGTGGTGATGATAACCATAGTTATGCAGGCGGTCATGAGGGCGCTTATGCTTGCGATCCTCTTCCTTACGAGTCCCTGGTTCGTATCAATGATACCACTGGACGGGGGAGAGAAATTCAAGAGCTGGAGAAGGCTCTTCGTGGGATTTTCCTTTGCCACCTTCGGACCTCTTCTGGTAATGAGGGTATATAATATTCTCCTCGTAAACATCGGGATTTCGGGGGATATAAGCTTCGGCAGTGAATTCAATCCCTTTACGGGATGGATATTGAAGCTTGCCATAACCGGGTTCGGACTGGTAGGAGCCTGGCAGAGCCAGTATCTCATCCTGGAGATATTCAGCCCTGAAACGGTAGGGCTTCTGAAGCAGTCGCAATTCCTGGCAAAGATGGCCGGGGACGCAACAAAGAAGGCCGCATCTGCGGCGGCAGCATATGCAACCGGAGGCGCTTCCAAGGCAGGGGAAGCCCTGGGCGGCGCTCTTGCCAATATGAATAAAAACAGTAAGGAATGAATAATCTAAAGGAGATTCTGTGAAAGATTCTTCGGGCTTCGCCCTCAGAATGACATAAAGGGAATGATCAGGGGTAGATAAATGGAAATAGTTCAGCTTTGGGGTTTACAGGATGTATATGATTACATATATAAAAACATTCTGGATCCGGTATGGGAGTTTGTGAGCAGTTGTATCTCCACGGGCTTTACATACCTGGCCAATGGTATTTCTATTGCCTTAAATGCTGTCCTTAATTCGCTTTTCGGGGAGATTATAAGTATTTTCCTCGACTGGTTCTACGCAAAGTGGTTTGCTCTTCAGTCGGCGATACTGCTCCTTCTTGATTGTATAGAGGACTGCTTCAATATAGTGAGCGGGCTAAGTCCTGTTTATTTGAGGGCAGGAGGAGGCACCAGAGCGGTTACCGGCCGTGGAGTTCCCATACTTTTCGCGGTCTTTCAGCAGAAGGCTGTGCAGAATGCCATTATTGTGATGATAATCGTCGGATTCTGGCTCTGCTTTGCCATGGCGATCCTGGCGACAGCCAAAACCATCCTGGAGCTTGGGGGAGAGCAGAGTAAGCCGGTTACCCACGTTCTGAAGATGACAGCAAAGTCACTCCTGTATCTCGTGCTGGCGCCGTTTACCGCGGTGGCTCTGATCCTCCTTTCACAGGCTATTCTTACCACCATAGACAGGGGTCTGACCGAGGGAGAGGGAAAGACAAGTATAGCGAGGATAATCTTCTGCATATCTTCCCTTGATGCTATCGACACGTCGATCACAAAAGACGGAGCCGAATATAATGTCAGCTACGCCGACGGGCCTTCCAAGGCATCTCTTACGGATAAATACAGGGCAAAGTTTTATTATGAGGATGACCATTTCCTTATTCCAAACTTTGTAAATCCGATCGTTGCAAGACTTACCTTTACCTTTTGGGGTTTTGACTACTTTATCAGTCTGGGCTGCGGTATCTTCTTTACCGTGATCATGTGTATGGTGCTGGCGGTCTTTATAGGCAGGATATTCGACGTCGTGGTGCTGCTTATCATAGAGCCTTTCTTTGTGGCAATGATGCCCTTTGACGACGGGGAATATTATAAGAAGTGGTTCGAGCTTTTCCTGGGGAAGCTTTTCCAGGGCTTTGGCTCTGTAGTCGGCATGAGGGTATATCTGATGATCCTTGAACAGCTCTTTGCCGGGAATATCAGCTTTTCAAATTCCAATTCTGTAGGAGCGAGACTTCAGGATTATCTCATTATGCTCCTTTTCGCAATGGGAGGCGGCGTTGCGGTACAGCATGTCGGACCTCTTATTACAGGTATCCTGAGTCAGGGAGCAGCCTCCGGAGAGCAGGCTTACGCTGCTGCCGGCGGAGCTGTCGGTAAGTATATTGCCAATAAGGAGATGGGATTCGTAAAGAAGGCGGCAACCTCCACAGCCAAGAAGATCGGCGGAGGCATTGGCATGGGAATAATGGAGATCGCCAAATTCCAGGGTAGACGTGGAGGCGCAGGAGGTGCCGGAGGCATCGGCGGTCCCGGAGGTATCGACGGAGCAGCAGGCGCCGCAGATGGTGCCGGAGGAGCCCTCGGAGCACTCGGGCAGTTTGTCGGAATGCGGCCTCAGGGAGGATCGGGCGGTAAGCCCGGCGCCATGGGAGCTATCGGAGGAGGCGGTGCCGTATCATCCATGCAGCAGTCCTTAAGCAGCGTCAAGACCTCTGTAATGGCTGCAGGACTCATAAACAATAATCCTAAGGGAACCGGCGCTGATAAGGGCGGAAAGAAGGATGAGAAAGCGCCGAATGCAGGAAAAGATAATAAGGGAGTACAGATGAGCGAAATGCTGCAGGGAGTCGGAAACAAAAAGGGTTCCGAAGGCGACCAGGGCAGCTTCAGAGGAGGAAACCGGAGTAAAGGAAGCAATGCCGGAGGAGGAAAACCCGGAGGCGAGTCTCCTTCGAAAGGCAATAGCGGTGGAAAAGGTAGCAGCGGAAGTGTAAACAAGAGCAGCGGCGCTGGTAAGGCAGATCAGGGCAGCAGCAACAGCGATGGTCAGAAAACCATGCAGGATATAGTTTCCGGTAATCAGGACAACGATCCTCTGAACACTGCCTTTATAGACGACGGAAATGATGATGGCGGGCGCTTTGACAGCGGAAGCGTAAACCAGGGAAGCAGCGGAAGCGTAAACCGGGGAAGCAGCGGAAGCGTAAACCGGGGCAGTGTCGGAAGTGTGAACCGGAGCAGCGGCGGAAGCGTAAACCGGAGCAGCAGCGGAAGCGCAAACCTGGGTAACGGCAGTGTTAATCAGGGTTCTTCCGGCTTAGGCAGCAGTACCGGCAGCAGCGGAGGCGGCAGCCGGAGCACCATGCAGGATCTGGTGGGAAATACCGGAGACAGCAGCTTAGGAGGCGGACAAATGACCATGCAGGATATCATAGATGGTGGTGATGATCCGCTTAACAGTGGTTTTATTAATTACGATAATGATGATGATGACGGAGCCTTTTAATATATGATGAGGGTTATTCCGAAAAGAACAAATGTAAGGATGGAGCTCTTCCGGGGCGTCGAGGTAGTTGACGTTATCGTCGGTGCGGTAGGAGCTCTTATAGCCATAAGCTTCGCTGTGTCCAATCTGCCGGCTAAGCTGATTTTTGCGGGAATAATGCTGGTTATCACCGTTACTCTTGTGATACCCCTTGGTGATGAAAAGGGTTATATGATCGTACTTTTCGGCCTCAGATTTTTTGGGCAGCCGAGACATTTTGTGAAACGGAGCAAGGTGGAGGACACGGGGAAAAAGAAGGACAGGGAGCAGCTGACGGTAGAGGATGTGACACCCTTTACCGGTATTGACGGAAAGTACATAGAGTACGGAGATAAGTATTCTGCTGTAGTTCTTAATATACCGTCTGTTGAATTCAGGTTCTTCACCCAGATCCGGCAGGACAATATGATCGACCGTGTTTTCGGCGGGATACTCAGAACCGCAGCGGATGATGAGGTCATCAACCTTGTTAAGCTTGATCAGCCCGTGGTATACGATGAGTTTATTTTAAGCGAACAGAGAAAGCTGGAGGAGCTGAAGGAGGCCTATCTTAACGGTGTCTTCAATAAGGATGAGCTTACCGTCAGAGTGGGTATTATCCAGGACAGGATAGAACATCTCCAGGAGATCGACTTTAGAAACAAGGTCTACATGCCCTTTCATTATCTTATGTTCATCTATAAGGACAGGCAGTTCCTTGACAGTCAGATAAAAAACGCCATACAGGACTTCGCCTCGGTAAATATGGAGTGCCACCAGCTGGAGGGGAGCGAGCTTGCCGTATTCCTTAAGTATAATTACGGTATGAACTTTGATGAGAGGGTGGCGAAGGAGATAAGCCCCGATCAATATCTGGACTGGATCCTGCCGGATGAGATAAAGATAGGGACCAGAACGATACAGTATGACGACCTGATCACCCACAATTTCAGGCTTAGGGATTTCCCGGTGCTGGTGGGCAATTCCTGGGGCGCCGAGATGTTCAATACGGTTGGGACCAAGGTTATTATGAAGATGTCTCCCATAGAGAGGGGGAAGGGCATAAGACAGATCGACCGCTCTCTTGAAGAACTCAGGGATCAGAGGAACAGTACCGGAAAGGCCAGCCGGATAATCGACCTGGACAGCCAGATACAGGCCCTGGCTCATGTACTCCGCTCCATGCAGGGGGAGAATGAGACGTTGTTTAACGTAAACGTGTTCCTGCAGGTAAATGATTACGAGCTTTCGGAGCAGAAGAAGAGTACTTATAAGACTAAGGCGGATCCGAATTCCAGAAAGAAGAGGGTGCGGCAGGCTTTGTCCGAAGAAGGCTTCAGGGTCACGGATATGTTTATGCAGCAGTTTGAAGCCTATTCTTCCGAATCCCTTTCCGGTTATGATGCCTTTGAGAGATATAAGAGGGGCATACACTCCACCTCCTGTGCGGCGGTATTCCCCTTCGTATATAAGAGCCTGTGCGACGATGACGGACTATATATAGGAGATTCATCGGGGATCCCCGTATTCATCAATTTCTTCAGAAGGGACTCCGAGAGGGTAAATTCCAATACCGTTATTATAGGAAAGTCCGGTTCCGGTAAATCCTATGCCACGAAGAGCATACTCGCACAGCTGGCTGCCGAGGATTCAAAGATATTCATACTGGATCCGGAGAATGAGTACACAAAGATGGCGGCCGGATTACACGGTAAAATCATAGACGTGGGATCCGCAACCCAGGGGAGGCTGAATCCCTTCCATATCATCACCTCTCTTTCGGATGATGAGGAGGACAGCGAGGAAGCGGAGGAGAATGCAAAGGCGAATACCTTCTCCACCCATCTGCAGTTCCTGGAGGAATTCTATCGCCAGATACTGCCGGGGCTTTCTCCCGAGGCACTGGAATTTTTAAACAGCCTTACAACCAGTATGTATACCAGCCGGGGTATCGATCAGGATACGGACTTTTCAAAGCTGTCTCCCTCGGATTATCCCACTTTTAATGATCTGTATGACGATATACTGGAGTCTTTCCAGACGGGCTTTTCGGATAATGATTATACCAAGGCGATCCTCAGAACCCTTATGGCCTCTATTTCCAAGTTTGCGGAGGGGGGAAGGGACTCTACCCTTTGGAACGGCGAAGCAACCATAACCACTGAGGAGAACTTTGTGGTTTTTGATTTCCAGTCCCTTCTTGCAAATAAGAACGGTACCATAGCAAACGCACAGATGCTGCTCGTTTTGAAGTGGCTTGATAATGAGATAATAAAGAACCGTGAATACAATATGATGTACCACGCCAACAGGAAGATCATAATAGTAATAGACGAGGCGCACGTATTCATAGATGACAAGTATCCCATAGCTCTGGACTTTATGTTCCAGCTTGCGAAGCGTATCAGAAAATATAACGGCATGCAGATAGTCATCACACAGAATATAAAGGATTTCGTCGGTACGGAGGAGCTTGCCAGAAAGTCCACAGCGATAATCAACGCAAGTCAGTACAGCTTTATTTTCCCGCTGTCGCCCAATGATATGACAGATCTGATAAAGCTGTATGAGAATGCCGGAGCCATAAACGAAAGTGAACAGGATGACATAGTTAATAACGGAAGAGGACGGGCCTTTGTCATTACCTCCCCGGGTGAGAGGACCAATGTGGATATCGTGGCAGGGGAAGGTATAGAGGCTCTGTTCACTATGACATAAATAAAGAGGATTGGAAAGAAAAATGAAAAAAACACTGCTAGGGATCATAGTTCTGTCGATTTTCACAGCTTCTTTCCTGACCGGCTGCGGAGAAAAAAAAGCAGATGTGCCTGCCACCGCGGAGGATGGGATACTGAGGGTCGGGATAGTTGACGGAAAAGACAGATTCGCAAAAAATGAAGCCGGAGCTCCGGTAGGTATAGAAGCAGACCTCGCAAGGAGAGTAGCTGATGCGGGAGGATATGCCATCCGTCTCTCACTGGTGAATGACAGTGATGCCCTGCTAAGCGGAATGCTGAACGGAGAATACGATCTGGGCTTTGGAAGAATAACGGATACGGATCAGAGGATAGAGAATCTGTCGGTTTCGGTTCCTTATGGCAAGGGTTGTCTCTATCTCGCAACCCCGAAAAGGAACTATCTGAACTGCTTAACCTCCATCCATACCGGGACACTGGGTTTCACCACCAGAACAGAGGGAATAAAGGATGAGGTAAACGGTATAGATTCTATAGTGAATCAGCCTTACACAGATATTTCCCTGATGTCGGATGACATAGCCATGGGCAATATACTGGCGGGATTGGTGACAGAAAGGGAGGCCATATCCATGATAAATGACAGGATACAGGCTCAGGAGCTCCTGAATTCCCCCAGAGAGAGCTATGTGGCACTGGCTCCGGAGGGATCCCCTCTTATTGAAACGGTGAACAGGGTCATCGGGGATTTCAGGCTCGAGCAGGCCGGGATACCGAATGAATAAAGATTCTTCGGGCTACGCCCTCAGAATGACAAGGAGGCTACGCCCTCAGAATGACAAGGAGGCTGCGCCCTCAGAATGACCTGTCATCCTGAGCGAAGCGAAGGATCTTTTACGGGGCACTGCCGCACATAGTGCGTCAAAACATGCCCGAAAAATGTCCACTGGACATTTTTCCATCCTGAGCGAAGCGAAGGATCTTTCCACAACAGTAATAACAGTCTTAAAAGGAGGTTTGAGATATGTCAGAAAAAGTAGTATACAAGCTCAGAGAAAGGGTGGATGCCAATAATGCACAGGAGGTGCAGAAGGAGCTGGAAGAGGTGACCGGTGACGGTTCCATCGATCTGGTGATCGATTTTGCTGATAATAAGTATGTGAGCTCTGCAGGGCTTCGTGCCGTACTTTTCATACAGAAAAAAATGAAAAAGGGAGGCGGCAGTGAGACACTGATCAATGTGTCGAATGCGGTCAAGGAGATATTTGATGTGACCGGTTATTCCAGATTTTTGGTGATCGAATAAAAAACAGGCTCATTTTCCGAAATCATCTGTATATATAATTAGAAAGGGGGATGATGAGTTGGCCTTTTTTGACAGTCCGAAAAATATGGCTCTCTGGAACAAGGAACTGGCAAGTCTGGATGCGGAGAGAGAACGGCGGAAGGAAGAAGGATATAAGCCGGAGAGGAAGGTTATTGACGGAAGCGGCCGGGCAAGCCGGACAGTTGGAAATAACCCTTATGTACGCCGTATCACCCTAAAGGAGCTGGAGGAAATAGAGAGGAGAGCCAGGGCAGAATCGGGCGGATCCGAAATGACCGGAGGTATGCAGAAGAAAGCCCATAGACAAAACAGCGGTCCGTCAAGGGAAGCCTCTGCGGTAATGTGATGAAAAAAACCGGAATAAGGAAGAGGCTTGTATTTCCGGTACTCCTGATCTTTTGCTGGTTCCTCCTGACTGCAGCAGGCAAACCGAGAGAAAAGGTGATTCTGGAAGCAGATCCGGTGTTATCCGCAGAATATACAGACGGCAGATTCAGATACACCATGCCGAACGGGGCATATTTCACAATGAGCTGTCCTCTGGGAGGGATCACGGATGAAGCTGTGGAAGTGATGACAGGGAAGGATGCCTGGATAGTGTCTTTTCTGGAGGACGGGGAGTCCTGTTTTCCGCAGCAGGATTACCACTCGGTCAGCGAGGCTCTGGCAAGCGTGCCGGATCACGTGATAAGGAGTGCATCACTTGAAAAGAAAGGTTCCTATCTCTTTCACATAAGGAGTACGGTGACCGACAAGAACGGGAGAGAGACATATGATGTTTACGGAGGATTCCGTATAGTGGCAGCGAATGTTCCCATAGGCTCCTCCTATATCGAAGCTCCTTATGATTATGTGGTAACAGAGATAAGGCTCAATGGAAAGAAGCTAAATACAGCCGGGGGAGAAAGGGCGGAGCTTGTACGGGACGGACAATATGAGATGCATTTCAAACCCGTAAGGGGCAGTCTTCCCGAATGGACATCATTTTTTTCAAGGGATACCACGGCACCTGCACTTATTTTCACTCCGAAGCTTTCGGGGGATCCGGAGGAAAAACCGGTCAGCTTCAAGCCTACGGAGTCAGACGCAAAAATACAGGTACTTCTGAACAACACGGAGGTCACCCTGCACAATATGACGGCGGCTGCCAATGGGAGATACATTGTCACGGTCTCCGACTCCGCCGGAAACAGTAACGAATATTCCTTCAGCGTGAAAGTGAAGGAAATAACCTCTGCTTTGCCTTATTTTTTAATAGTGCTCATCATTGTGGTACTGTCGCTATCAATAGTGGCCTTTGAGCACAGGAGAATGAGGATCATATAGAAACAAATAAAAATTCAATAAAAAGGAGAACAAAACATGAAGAACATTATTACTAAAATTAAGTACCCCCTGACACTCTTAACATTTGCCGTATTTACACTGGCAAACAGCACCCTGGTATTTGCTGGTGAGACCACCGGTTCTTCCTCTTCAGGAGGAGGCGGAGGAGTTGACTTTTCAAATGCAGCATCTCCTGTTGTAAGTCTTATCAACAGCCTTATAGGACCTGTTATTTCCGTAGTTGTGGCTGTAGGTGCTATCTACTGTGTTATCCTCGGAGTGAAGCTTGCAAAGGCTGATGAGCCGCAGGAAAGAGAAAAGGCAAAGATGGCATTAAAGAACGCCATCATAGGCTTCTTCCTCATCTTCATTCTGATTGTAGTTATGAGACTTATGGTTCCCACACTTGTAACCTGGGTTCAGAACAGCACCAATACAAAAATGAATGTAACATATTGATCAGGTATTGAATAAGTGAAGGCAGCATCCGTGAAGACCGTAAAGAAATCATATGATCGAAATACGTTCCTTAAGCGGATGCTGTCTTTTTTTGTTGCCTTTTCCCTTGTGCTGCAGCTTTCAGGCTGCGGGGGAGGAAGCCTTGTAACCCAGACCACGGAGGAGCCCGTACAAAAGGAAGAAGTAAGTATTAATTCAGTCTCCAGGGAGATACCCACAAAAAGGGAAAAAGAGGAGGTTGATTTCTCCACAGACAGATTCAGCGTGGAAGGAGTCAACGCCTTTTACATACTTCCGGGACTTGAGAATATACCGGGAGCCATGGCGTGCTTTGAGGTGCTGGATTACAATTCCCTTGGGGAATTTGTATATTACTATGTGACTCCCTGCTACGCGGCGCCTGAGGATATCGAAGAGTATAACAGCGGCCAGAAGAAAAGCGGAATGGTTGCGAACAGAAGGGTCATGCCAGATCCCGAGGGCAGAAGGGAAGACTACGAATATGATGCAGAGGTTTTGATGTCCTATAATCCGGACAGCGGCAAATACCGGGTCATGCTCGCAAAGACCTATGAAATAGATAAGGTCAATGAATTTGATCCTGAGAAGGAGGGGCGGCCCTATTATTATTTGGTGCAGCAGGAGGATAGTACATATGATGCATTTATTTCGGAGAGGGCTCTTGCCTGTAAGGTGGCAGGCAGGGAGGAATATCTGATAGTGGATCAGGGAAGTCTTTCCGGTATGGTATTTGATGCCAGGGGCAACAGGAAGTTTTCAATGACATACAAAAACACCCTGGATAATGAAGCAAAAAATAAGCAGGAAAGCTTGTATAAGCTGCGGATCGACAGAACACGTATGTCAGACAGCGACAGGTTCGAAGGAGATGATAAATTCGATAAATGGCTCGATTCGTCGGGAAAGAATGATCAGGGCGTAAAACCCGGAGGTGCAGGGGACAATCCCATGAATGTCCTCATTACAGGAGTGTCCATGACGGATTCCTATGAGTCTTATCTCGGTGCGACTTTCTTTCTCGGGGAAAACCCTATGGCTGCTTCTGCGGAGATCAGTACCACATACATGATCTACAGACAGTCTCTTGATTCCGGGAACGGAGCAGCACCATATATTTCCGTAAACTATAACGCGGATAAGCAGAGGGAGACGTGGCTGTCATTGGACAACCGGTTTTTTAAGAGTTATGACGAATACAGAAATACTCTGGGATACAGTATGGATGATCTGAAGTCCGGAAAGTCCGGTGATGAATATAAGGACGATTTTTCACCCTTTATCGCCGGAGATGAAAAGGGAGATGCCTCTGTATTTATAGAGATACCGGATATTGCCGACATTCCGTCTTCATGGTTTGATCATAATTTTATGACCGGACTTTTTAAGGACAGCGGAGTAAAAGAGTCTGATATTAATTTTATTATATACCTTCTTGAACATAAAAATGATATAAATGACTACGATAGAAGGGTGATGCTTATATCACATCTCACGTCTTTGGATATTCCCGCAAAAAGAGCATTACAGACCATTGTGGCGGATGCTCTGCCAAGAGGCTTGAAGGAAAAGAATGCGGATAAAGACTCCGCGTCTACTCTTGCTTTCTTTAATGACTACGGGTGGATCTTAAAACCGGGGGAATATTTGGAAGGGTCTGAGATCGGGTTTTATTCCCTGGCGCCCATAAATGTATATGGTGTGAGCAAGATGTCTGACCATACCCTGAGTATGGTTTCTTCAAACGGTGTTTACAAGAATTACATTGCTCCCGTAGACTATTTTCCTGAGGACTCGGATAATTTACACTTTGAAGAATCCCTAAAAAAGGCTTATGAGACCAAACTTGAAATGGAGCCCTACAAAACGGAAAAGAAGAGAAAACGCACCTGCTATATTTATGACCTTGAAACAGCTGATAAGCAGAAGGAAGAAGTGATAAAGGAGTCAGGGCTTTCGGATGATGTAAAGGCAACTATCGATGAGATCACGGATATCCTCCGGACAGATACCAAAACCTGGCAGAATATGGAGCTGGCATGGCTGGTAAAAGAGGCCACCGGGGATATGGAGGAGCTTCTTGACGAGATCGCGGATAAGGCTGAGGAAGCTAATGACGACGGGGATCTTGATGACGATAAGTATGAAGAGATCGAGGACTTTGTGGAAGAGCAGGAAGAGGATATGGCGGACAAGGATCCTGAGACTCTGTATGAAGAAATGAGGGATGATGCAGAAGAAAAGCATGATGAGGGGAAATTAAGCGACGAAGAGTATGAGCAGATTCTGAAGACCATAGACAAGGCTGAGGAAGAAGGTCTTGATGTGGACGAGGAAGTGCTTGAAAGGCTATTAAAGGGGAGCACACTTATTGAGGAAGGACAGAGGGCAATAGCACGCGGCAGCGACAGATTGAAAAAGAAAATGCTCGAAAGGGTGGAGGAGCTTGCCAAAGAGATCCCTGAGGATATTAGGGAGGGGATGCTCTATCTCTGCGCCGGTTTTTCCATAGATGTTCAGGAATGTAAGGAATATCCCATATCATACACTCTTATTTTCCCACAGGGTGCCACTGTTACAGTAAAGGAAAGCGGTCAGGCGGAGACGGTCGGAGGAAAGTCGGAATCCTTCTATGACGGAGTTCTCATCGCAGCGGAAAATACGTCGAAGGCCTTTAAGGGCAATACCTATGCCGTGGGATATAAAAGCGTAGGTGTTGTTGACTTCTTTAATAAGTATACCTACGGGAAACCTATGGATATTTCGCCTCTTAGCTATGATGACGGTCAGAGTGTGAGAAACATCCTTGCCCTTCGAACCGACAAGGGTGTGAGGTTCTTTGAAAAAGGCGGGAAGGACGGATTTGAAGAACGCCTTGACAATATAAAGCTTGCAAGGTTTATCGGACAGGAAAATGCGGATATACTTGCAAATGTGATAGAGGAAAAAGGTATGACCGGCCTCACTGCCGACGAAATGGACAGAATAGACCGGGGGGAAGTAGAGGGAGTGAATTCTGTCAGCATGGAGCTTCCTGAGGAAATGATGAAAGAGTTTCGGGAAAGAGAGCTGAAAAGCGGTATTCACAATATGTACAGCCCTCTTGAATTCAAGGCCAGGGGAGACGAGGCCTACAGGGAAGTTCTCTTAAAGGGGGGATTGGTTAACGGCGTGGAAAAGGAGGATTTTCTGGGCTTTATGAGTTTAAGGATGCTCCTCACCTCTTCGGGCTATACAAGGGAAGCCGAGGGACGGTATGAAGACGCTCTTAAGGAAAGCAGAGAGAGGATAGAGCAAAAGGCCGCAACCTTAAGCGGAAATACCAGCGAAAGCGCCAATGCTGCCGATGCGGAGTCAATTGATAAGGAGCTGGCACTTGACTCATCGACTCTGAATGTTGATTTCAACGAGAGATATACCGGGCACCTTACAAGCTCAAAAAATATCAGCCTTATTTCAAAGGACAAGGCTCTTATCTGCTCTATGGAGGGCGGGACGAAGATCCTTGACCTGACATACGGCACGGTGGCTGATGATATGGAGGGCTCGTACTACAGGGCTTTCCAGCTGGAAAGGAGCAGGGAGTTTAAGCTTGTTGGTTTTGAAAATACCGATTTTTCGTATACGGATACGGATCTGCCGAGAGCAAAGGTTTATTCTGTGGAATATGGGGAAACGGAGCTTGAAAGGTCTGTTATAGACTCCTTTAAGCATATGCTTGAACAATACGCAAAGGACTATCTCCACAGGGAGTTCAGGACGGAGTTTGGCGAAAATGATGAAATAACGACAAAGGAGAACACGGAGGAAGAGAAACAGGAGAGCAGGGAAGCAGGAAGGATCTTCAACCCCGCTAATAAGTCCTATTCCACTGCCCTTCTGGAGCTTGAAAAGAAATACGGTATAGAGAGAACTACCGGGGAAATAAATGACTATGTGAAGGATCTACGGGAGAGGATAGCCGGAGTGAAGCCGGCCATCACGAGGATCTATGAGCTTGCGGGAGCCAGATCCCTGGCAGGGAATACTGCAAAGAGATCCGAAGGCTACTGGAAGAATCTGGAATCCAGAATGACTATGGCTAACGAGGCGGAGGGATTATATGATATACTCGTTGAAATAAGGATGCATGATGATGTACTGCCGGAGCTTGATAAGGAGCAGGCGGATAAATACCGGTCCTATAAGGAAGTGCTGGATCTGACAAAGGATAATGGCAGGGTGTCCGCAAATGAGATATTCGGAAGCGAGGACGGGACCTCTCAGCTTGACAGCTTAAGCGAAAACGGGACAGGAACAGAAAGAGACCGGTTAAGGGAAAACTATAAGCAGGATGTGATAAAGGACTTAGCGGAGGAGTATTATACGAAGACCAGGGAGGGCAAGCTCTCCGCTGAAGAGAAGGAGCCTTCTTTATTTGAAAAGAGAGAGAATTTAAGAAGCTACACGAGCTCCCTCTTAAACCAGATCAATCCCGATAACTTCATAGCCCACAGAGACAGTGTCGCAGATGAATTCACCGACCTTATTAACCACGGGAAGGGAAAGGTGTCCGGCTCCGGTCTTGAGGATATGAGAAAGCGGATAAAGGAGGGCCTGCCCGCTATGGATGCGGTCTGGAAGCTGGAGGAGCTGGTGATCTCCGAAAAGGTGGGGAACGGAAGCGGGTATTCCGGATATAAACAGTGGCTCACGGATTATAATGATAAGGTGAGTACCGGTGAGCTCACGGGCAAAGAGAGGATAAGCTTCTTAAGAACATCTGCCGCTTATAAGGCAGTGATCGGAGAGCTGAAGAATGATCCGTCAGTAAAGAGCTTTTTGAAGGGAAGGAAGGAGACCTGGGACGATTATCTCAGCTATGTCATAAAGAGAACCGGAAGGGGAGAGGCCAGGACGGATGAGAGCTTTGAAGAAAGCAAGGAGTAAAACGGAACAGAAAGGAAATAGGGAGATGAAGAGCAGAAGTTGTTTGAGGAGGATTACTGCAGTCATTCTGGCTGCGGCACTGATCACTGTTCTGTCACCGGCGGAAACCGAGGCAGGTCCCGGAGCTATGGGTGTAAAGGGAACCTGGACCCCGACACCGGTTGAAGGAGTGCTTTCATATGTGACAACGGACGGGAAATTCCTTGCGGACGGCTATACGGCAGATGGCTACTATGTGAATAAAAACGGCTTCTGGATGGGAGCGTACAATATACTTGGGGCTATGGTTCCCGCCAGGAACAGCTGGCTCACGGCAGCGGATGTTGGGGATTTTGAAATGCTGATCCCCATAATGAAGAGCGCCCAGAAAAAGCTCACGAATGACCTGCACGGATGGAGGGTGATCTCCGTATTCAGCAGCCATATGACGCTTTCATCGGTTGTATCGACGGAAAAAGAGAGGACGAAGACCACAAGGCTTTCCATATACAAGAATCCGGATTTCAACGGCTATACCATAGAGGTTCGGACTCCACTTGCGGGCGACGAAAAAGAGATGACGGATGATGCGGGGGAATGGAGCAGCATGGCTCTCTATGACTATCAGGTGCTGAGGCTCTGGATGTACTGTATCAGTCGTTCCGGGGATAAGGTGGCGCAGGCTATCTATTCCAGCTGGATGGATAATAATGCCAATGGACTGAGGGTCGGTGAATGGGTTACCGTCGGGGATACCCTGGTGAAATATGTGCCTTCAAACGGCGCCGGACTCTATGAGATAAGGGCAGTGTTCTGATAAGGGTGGGAAGGAGATGCTGCAAAACAGGCCGGATCATTTTTTTCGGCCTCATAATGACAGCAGCTGCCGTTCTTTTGCCGGGAAGGACATCCTTCCATGCAGATGACCGGCTTTCAGAGTTTTCCGATATGTTAAAGGATATTGATGCGGAAGCAACGGCTCCCCGGAATAAGCCTTCAGGAAGCGGGAAGGAGACAGAGAAGAAGCTCTCAGGAAACGGTAAGGAAACAGAGAAGAAGGTCTCCGGGAACGGGAAGGAAAAAAAGGAGCGGGAGGAAGCTCACGGCAGTGCCAGCGGAAACCGGAAGGAAACGGACTCCGGGGACAGGCTCAGTGATTTCGCGTCACTGGTAAGGGACACGGAGGAAAAGGCCGGTATCACAGCCAGTGATCCGCAGAGTGACCGTGTGATAAGAACCGGGGACGGGGGAGGAGATCCTGACGGGAGACTGACCGCTATGGCCCGGGAGGTCAGCCGGATAGATAAGGAAATGGAAAAGAAGTACGGCCCGGTGATCGAGGATAAGGTCATCAGCGATCCTAAGGAGTATAATGACGGAGACCGGGTAGTGGCAACGGAAAATACAAAGACCGAGTCCCTGGCCAAACTGAAGGGGATCCGCTTTGACAGTGTTGCTAATGTACGGAAGAATACAAAAGATATTTTTGAATTACGGGGTGACGAACTGAAGAGTACCCTCGGGAGCTTTGAGGAAAAAGAAAAAGAGGAGGAACAGCAGCAGATATCCGAAAGATTCGAGGGCTCCGGTGATACGGATTTTTCATTGGACAGTCTTCTTGGCAAAAAAGGGGAAAGCCTCGGGATATTCAGGCTTACTGCCTATGATGCCTGCATAATCTGCTGCGGCAAGACAGACGGGATCACCGCCACAGGCACAACGGCTGAGGTTGGCAGGACTATAGCAGTGGATCCCAATGTAATCCCCTTCGGCAGCAGGGTTATGATAAACGGTCATATATATACTGCAGAGGACAGCGGATCGAAGATAAAGGGGAACAGGATAGATGTATTCCTCTCAACCCACGAGGAAGCTCAGCGCTTCGGGGTAAAAGAGGCGGAGGTATTTCTGGTTGAGTGACCGGCCGGGGAATGACAGCAGGATCTATTCGGAATCCGAAGGGCTCTGAACAGATACAAAGAAACAGTGAAAGGGAAAAAATATGCGCAGTGTGGTAAAAGATGGCTTACTTAGGATCTTTCCCGAGGGAAGGATAGATTCAAATAATGCCGATGAGACGGAAAAGGAGATCTTCGATATTATAAACGCGAATCCTGATTGTACGGTTTCCTTTGATTTCAGGGATCTCGTGTATATCTCCAGTGCCGGCTTAAGGGTTTTACTAAAGGTCAGAAAGAGGAAAAAAACCGAAATTGAGATCTTAAATGTGTCAGATGATGTGTTTGAAATATTTTCGGTTACCGGTTTTACATACAACTTCAAGATAACAAAGAAGATGCGGACCATCTTTTTGGAGAGGATGGATCTCGAGATAAAGAGCCTTAACGGAGGGATCTACCCGCAAAAGGATGACAACATGGTGAAGATCTTTAATAAGGGTGTTTCCTTAAACGAGATCAGGAAGGAAAGGGATGCTGCCCAGGACGCCATGCTGGAGGGAGTTCCGACCCTTATTCCCTATGATGTTGTAATGGTCGGAGACGGATACGGTATTATCTATGAGGCCGCAGGAAGCACGACCCTCGCGGCAGCAGTGAAGAAGGAACCTGAAAAGCTGCCGGAATACGCAGAGAGATTTGCGGATTTTCTCCATGAGGTACATTCGATAGAGGTGGAGGATTTCCCGGATATCAAGGACAGATACAGGGAATGGCTTGATATTGCGGGCAGCAGGATGTCTGAAGGTGACCGGTATAATATTTCCGCGCTTTTAGATGGTATTCCCGACAGCAAGGGGTTTATACATGGAAATATCAACCCCTCAAATGTAATTGTAAACGGGGATGAGATGCTGCTTATGGATATGTCGGGTGCAGCGCATGGACATCCGATATTTGATCTTCAGGCTCTCTATGCCTCCCTTGTTGAAATGGAAAAGGAAAAGCCTATGTACTGCAGCAGTGTCTTCAGAATGAGCTATGAGAACTGCCTACAGTTCTGGGAGTGTTTCTTTAAAGCATATATGAAGGGAAGAAAGGAAGAGGATATCGAGAAGATGAAGATGCTTCTTAAGCGTTATTACATACTGAAGCAGAAGCTCATCATGTTGATTGAAGAATAGTCGGTCCTTGTAACGTAACAAAATCCGGAGGTGTCAGCATTACCGATGAAATATGATTTTGATAAGATAATAGACAGGCGCGGCAGGGATTGTGCAGCCTATGACGGCATAGGAAAAAAGCTCTGGGGTGTGTCACCGGAGGCGGCAAAGCCCGGTTTCAGTGAGATCCCTATGTGGGTTGCCGATATGAATTTTGAAACCAGTCCTTCAGTAACCAGAGCTCTGGAAAACAGGATCAGGCATCCGCTGTACGGATACTTCCTTCCGTCAGACGAATACTATGACAGTATCATACGCTGGCAGACAGACCTGCACGGCTATAAAGGCCTTACACCTGAGGTTATTGGCTATGAAAACGGAGTCCATGGCTGTATCATGACTTGCCTTAATACCCTCACCGAGCCCGGTGATGCAGTGCTGCTTCACAGCCCGGCCTACCTCGGATTCTTATCTGATCTTAAGAGCACCGGACGCGAAGCCGTCTTAAGTCCCTTGAAAAAGGACGAAAACGGGGTTTGGCGGATGGACTATGCGGATATGGAGAAAAAGCTGAAGGCCAACCGGGTGCGGCTGGTGATCCTCTGTTCCCCGCATAATCCAAGCGGAAGAGTCTGGGAAAGATGGGAGCTGGAACGCGCCATGGAGATATTCCGTGACAATGACTGCACCGTTATCAGTGATGAGATCTGGTCGGATATTGTTTTCGACGGACATAAGCATATCCCGACCTCTATGATAAATGAGGATTCAAAAAAGCGGACGGTAAGTCTCTATGCCCCCTCAAAAACCTTTAATCTGGCCGGCCTTATCGGCAGCTACCACATTATATTCAATCCGCTTTTAAGGGAAAAAATATGCCGGCACGCGGAGAGGACACAGTATAACGAAATGAACGTGCTTTCCATGCATGCCTTAACCGGTGCTTATGAGGATGAGGGCCGCGAGTGGCTTGCTGAACTCCTGAAGGTACTCGAAAGAAACTGCCGCTACGCCGTTAATTATATCAATGACAATTTTGAAGGCTGCACAGTTTCCATGCCGCAAGCTACCTATATGCTTTTTATGGACTGCAGTGCCTTTCTGAAAAGCAGGGGCCGGACCCTTGATGATATCCTTAGGGCGGGCTGGGACGCAGGAGTAAAATACCAGGACGGCCGTGCCTTTGCCTGGCAGGATGCGATCCGGATAAATGCAGCCCTTCCGGGAAGCCTTCTTCAGGAGGCCTTTGAAAGGCTTTCAGAATACGTTTTTTCCTGATCACCGGAGGTAATTTCCTGAATATAAGCGGAAATGACCGTAACCATGACACTTTTATGACATTTCTGAAAATCATGTTGTGGTAAAGTAAAAAGGCTGTAGACAGTATTTTCGGGGGTGTTTCTTTGGCTGACGTCAGCAGGGATTTCGAAGAGGTATACAACGAGAACTTCTCTTATATTTACAACTATATCTACATGCGGGTTGTTCACAAGGAAACGGCTGAGGATCTTTGCAGCCAGACCTTTCTTAATGCACTTACTCACTATGATTCCTATGATGAAAAAAAGGCAGGTATAAGAACTTGGCTCTGTACCATTGCGAGAAATCTGACCACAAACCATCTAATGAGCAGCAGCGTGAGGCTTTCCGCTCCCTATGATGAGGAAGCGGTTCAGTCAAACCTTGTGTTTGAGGATGAATATGATGTATTTAAGGAGCCTGCGAATAAGGAGGCTGCAAGGCTTCTCTCTCTTGTCGATGATGATATGAGGGAGCTTCTGTCCCTTCGCTACGGCCTTGATATGCAGGTTTCGGAAATAGCAGCTTTCTATGGGATCACGGAAAACGCGGTTCGTAAACGGATAAAAAAAGCTCTGACAAAGTGTCTGTCCTTTGCCGGGGATCGTGATCTGTCAGATTTTCTCTGACCGGCTGAAAGGGAGGCGGGCTCATTTTTTTTTCTCATTTGTATATATAGTTGAAAGCACAAATTACCTGACCAAAGTTTAGCTATTATACAGAAAGCCAAGGATAGATATGGATATTAAGACAGTAGAAAATATATTCAGAAAAGCCGATTTCTCTAAGGAGACAGACCTGAAGCTGAGGCTCGGAAAGGAGCTTTTTCCGGTTAGAAAGACCAGCCTGAATAAGCTGATGGAGGAGGAAGGAATAAAGAACCGCTCCCAGGTGAAGAATGGTTCCGGAAAGGAGATCATAAGATCCAGACACTCGGAGCGGGAAAAGGCACCCGAAAGTATCGGAGCCATGGAACGCGAGAATCCCCTGATCAGGAAAAACAAACCGCCGGTAATGTGACACCGGAGGATCCCTATCTACAAAAATTCTGCTTCTTTTGCGGTGGAGTACTTACTCCGCCGCTGTTTTTTTTTGTTTATCATCATTAAGCTGCATTTTCTTTTTGACTGCCCTCCTCCAAGGATTAAATCGGTATTACCCGCGAAGGGGATAATTGTTTATCGCTTTGTGATACCCCTATTTCTTATATGTATGTCACAAAATATGACACGGATTTTTGAAAGTGGCGTATTTTAGGGCAAAATCGAATCCCATTCTGCTTCATAAGGATATTCTTTATATCTCCCGTAAGTCTAAAGGATGTTTTATACCCTTCGTTATACACTTCGGACATGTATTTTTGTATATCTTAGTCATTTTTTGAATAGCATTTTCATACGAAGGGTGCGTTTCTTTAAAGTCGCAGCCCGGCGTGATCACTTTTCCATTATCAGCAACAACACCCGCGCAATAAATTTCATGGGGCGTATATAAATTAGATTTCCCACCTGCTACATTCTCCAGCTCATCATCGCTAAGCAGCATCCCTGCATTCTCAATGAGGCTCTTCTTTTCCTGTTTTGATTCAGCCTTTTCTACCTGTTTCTTAAGATTTCCTGTAAGCTTCATAACCGTGTCCTCCGAAATTGGGCAGCTTTTACCTCCTTAAATATTTATACGTATAAAAATCGGAAATGGCAATAATATATCTCGGAATGCAAATATACAATAGCCGAAATTAAGCGAAAAGGTGTATAATAAAACTGACTTTAACAGTTGTTGCCGATAATAACGCAAATTTTTAATACGGGGGTGGATACAATGCTTGCCGCAGTACAAGGAATGATACAGGGGAATTCTGTTCTTGTTGATGCAGATGAAATAAAACCGTTTGACGGAAGATCAGTAACGGTAATAATAAACGAAACCCCGGGAAAAAAGAGCGCTCAGGATAAAAGCAAATTTTTTGCTGCTGTTGGGAAAATTAACATAGATAAAAATGCAGTGGATGAACTTCGATCTGCATCTATGATATAGGTGATCGTATGATTCTCGTAGATACTAATATCATTATTGATTACTGGAAAGATCCAGATGATAAAATGACGAACTTGGAAAAATGCTTAACAAACTACGGAAAGCAGGTTTAACAGTTCCCTTTACCGATGCGATGATTGCACAGACAGCTGTCGAATATGGTGTCAGTCTTCTTACAAATGATCGGCATTTTAAACTTATAAGCGATGTGATTCCGGAATTGTCTTTGTATACCATATAAGAACTACAGGATGTTGATCAAAAATTTGGATTAGATTGATGTTGAGATGAAATCGGGGGATCTTGTAACCGAAGAAGTGTGGTCGTAGTTTTTTGATTCCTCGAGTTTTGTAAAAACTATCATCCTTTTGTGATTCTTTGGATTGAGCCTGCTGAATATATGGAAGTAATATGGTTTTGTTTATCTTTTCATACCGGTGGTCTATTCTGTTTCTGAAGTATTCCAGAATTTTCGTATCAATAGAAGCGTTCAGCTTTTCTCTTGTATCATCAGTAAGCTGCTTAACACTTTCTCCAATCTGAGCCATATACATCGAACACAGATCAAATACCATCTCATCTCCCAGAATACAGTTCTTTGCTGCCGAATCCAGAGAAACATTCATCCGCTTTATGGCCTCAGTATTTTTCTTCTGATTTTTCAGGATGTATGTTAATTCCTGAATATCTCTCTGTTTTGACTTACTCATGCCCACATAACCTCTTGCAGTACATTCTTATAAACACTATGATCGTTTGCAGGAAGTCCCATTTCAATTAAAAAGCCGTCGAGTTCCCTATCTTCTTCTTCAAGGAGATCCAGCTGCAACACATCAACGTTTAGATCTGGAAATTCCGACTTGATTTTCTCCATTTGCGACAGAGTAAGATTACCTGTAGATATCACTACGTCTATGTCGCTCCCGTCATTTTGTTCATTACGGGCATATGAACCAGCTAGACCGATTTTATAAAAGGAAAACTCTCTGTCGTTTTTTATTTTATTTAATATTCGAAAAATCTCATTCCTATTCATAATAATTAGTCTGCACCTACTGAATAATACTTACTGTTACATCTATATTCTATCATATCTAATATGGCTTTCAACTCTAAACAGATTTAATGAAAATCTCAAAAAATACTGTGAGGAAGTCAGGATACGTTATCTCTCTTCACATAAGATACGCTTCTTTGGAGCTACTGAGCTTTTTAACGCAGGGGTTGATCCGGAACAGATACGGAGGATCATGGGACATACAAACATCGCTATGACTGAACATTATAACAGGACTGATGGGAAGATAAATGTTGATCCTGAAATCTGGAAAAAGATTTTTGATAAGCCTGAAAATTAGTAAAGAAGCCCGACGGAGAATAATTCCGTCGGGCTTAATTTCTCTGCTGAAAAAGTTGTTGCAACGTGTTGCAACGGGTCAAAAAATCCGTGAAACACTTGAAAATACTGGGCAAATAAAAAAGCAGGTGATGGGAATCGAACCCACGTGTCCAGCTTGGAAGGCTGGTGTTCTACCATTG
>CAMVGV010000017.1 GCA_947167135.1 uncultured Lachnospiraceae bacterium | reverse complement strand
GGCGTTAAATCCAATGAAATATGTGCCAGTTAATTATTATTCGGTGTACTAGTTTATGATATAAGATTCTTCGCTTCGCTCAGAATGACAATGGACAGTATCCTGTTATCGTATCTGGCCACTGCCGTATATCTCGTATTTATAAGACATAAGCTCATTTAACCCCATCGGTCCCCTCGCGTGTATCTTCTGGGTGCTTATGCCTATCTCCGCTCCGAAGCCGAATTCAAAGCCGTCCGTGAATCTGGTGGATGCATTGTGATAAACACAGGCAGCATCGATCCTTTTTAGAAAGCTCTCGGCCGAAGTCTTGTTTTCCGTGACTATGCACTCCGAATGATGGGTGGTAAATCTGTTTATATGCTCTATCGCTTCATCAAGGGTGGAAACGGTCTTCACCGAAATAACGGGTCCCAGGTATTCTGTTCCGTAATCCTCTTCGGAGGCGGGATTTACACCGCCCCTTCCGTTCAGCTCGGACAAAACCGTATCATCACCTCTTAATTCAACATCCTTTTCATGAAGGGCAGAATAAACCAGCGGCAGTGCCTTTTCCGCTATGTCCTTATGTATCACCAGTGACTCCACCGCGTTGCAGACTCCCATTCTCTGGGTCTTTCCGTTTACTATTATGGGTACCGCCTTTTCAAGATCGGCATCCTTATCTACGTATACGTGGCAGTTTCCGGTTCCTGTCTCTATCACCGGAACGGTACTGTTACTTACAACATTCCTTATAAGCCCCGCTCCGCCTCTGGGGATCACCAGATCCAGATACTGCCTCATCTTTATAAGCTCCGTTACCGATTCGTGTGAAGTATCCCGGACAAGTATCATTGAATCCTCTATTTCCGGCCGGATCCCCCGAAGGCTCTCCCTTATAATATCCGTTATGGCGGAATTTGAGTTTATGGCATCACTCCCACCCCTCAGGATACAGGCATTTCCCGACCTGAATGTCAGGGCAAAAGCGTCAGCCGTCACATTGGGTCTGGACTCGTAGATAATGGCTATCACACCGACGGGAACACTGCGTTTCTCTATGATAAGGCCGTTTGGTCTCTCAATTTTTTCTATCAGCTGACCGTTTGGATCCGGAAGCGCCGCCACCTCCTTCATTCCCTGAGCCATCTCACCTATCTTCTTTTCATTTAGCACGAGCCTGTCGAGCATAGCGGGACTGGTGCCCTTTGCCCGGGCTGCCTCCATATCCTTCCCATTGGCAGCTATTATCCTGTCAGCACCCTTCAGGATGGCATCCGCAGCCATTATCAATGCTTCTCTCTTTTCATCATCTTTTAAGAGTGCCATCGTATACGATGCCGTTTTTGCTGCATTTCCGAGCGAAGTCAGATCTGACATATATTACCCGTCTCCTTCCTTTAATCTCTTCATGTGTTCCTTTATTTTTACCTCATAGCCTTCACCTGAGGGTTTATAGAATTCCCTGCCGCTCAGCTCATACGGAAGATACTGCTGCTTCACGTAGTGATGAGGATAATCATGTGCATAGAGATAACCCTGCTCCCTCTCTTCTCCGTGCGAGTCCGCATGGACATTCTGCAAATGCCTCGGAATCCCCGGTGTGCTTTCCTTTTCCACCACCCGTCCGGCATCGCCAATGGCAAGATAGGAAGCATTGGATTTCGGGGCAGTTGCCACATAGACCGCCGCTTCCGAGAGGATTATCCTGCTTTCCGGAAGTCCTACCCTTTCGACTGCCAAAGCCGCGTTTGTCGCCACCACAAGAGCCATCGGATCTGCGAGGCCCACATCCTCAGCCGCACAGATCATAATTCGCCGCGCAATGAATTTAATATCCTCTCCCGCATACAGCATCCGCGCAAGATAATAAACAGCCGCATCGGGATCCGATCCCCGCATGCTCTTTATAAATGCCGAGATGGTATCATAATGATTGTCCCCGTTCCTGTCATACCTTGCAGCCTTCCTCTGTATGCAGTCCTCCGCAACATCAAGGGTTATATGTATCCTGCCGTCCCCGTTCTTCTCTGTGGTAAGCACGGCAAGCTCCACTGCATTGAGAGCGGCTCTGGCATCTCCGTTCGCTACTTCGGAAAGAAATTCCAGGGCATCCTCATCTATATCTGCTCCGTATGCACCGAGCCCTCTCTCCCTGTCAGAAAGTGCCCTTAAAATGATTTTCTTTATATTGTCCTTTGTCAGGGGCTTTAATTCAAATATCAGCGATCTTGAAAGAAGCGCCCCGTTCACTTCGAAATAAGGGTTTTCCGTTGTTGCCCCTATCAGTATAACCGTTCCGTCTTCCACAAAGGGAAGGAGATAATCCTGCTGCGCTTTATTGAATCTGTGGATCTCGTCGATAAAGAGTATGGTCTTTTTCCCATACATCCCTGCGGCTTCCTTCGCTTCCTTAACCACCTCTTCCATGTCCTTCTTTCCCGAGGTGGTTGCATTAAGCTGCTTAAAGCCGGCCTTTGTCGTATTGGCTATGACCATGGCAATGGTGGTCTTGCCGGTTCCGGGAGGTCCGTAGAATATAACGGAGCTCAGCTTATCGGCCTTTATGGCACGGTAGAGCATCTTTCCCCCGGAAAGGATATGCTCCTGTCCCTCTATCTCATCTAGAGTGGAGGGTCTGAGCCTCGCAGCCAGCGGAGATTCTTTTTTCAGGTTTTCGAACCTTACATATTCGAATAAGTCCATATTACTTAAAAGTATTTCCTTCTTTGTCGTAAGTATAGCCTATGGCATACAGCCTGTCACATATATCTTTTTTATCAGCATCAAGAGAAGCACACAGTTCGTCCAGAGAGCTGTAATTATCTCTAAGCTGTGTGTTTATATAGCTAAGCAGTATTACCGGATCTGATGGGATCATAGTTTTCTCCTTTATGCAGTAAAGGGAACCGTCAAATGACGATCCCCTTCGATATTTTCTAACCCGTTATCGCGTTTACCGCACCGAAAGCCCCGAAAGAAACAATACCTACTATTATTCCTGCGAGCAGGACTCCCGACAAAACCGCAGCGGTGCTTTTCTTAAAATCCATATCCAGGATACTGGCTGCCAGCATCCCCGTCCAGGCTCCTGTTCCCGGAAGCGGAATACCTACAAAAAGGGCAAGAGCCGCATACAGCCCGTTCTTTGCCTTTTCCTCCAGCTTCTTTCCTCCCTTTTCACCCTTCTGCAGGCAGAAAGAAAAGAATCCACCGATCACCGGCTTATCCTTTCCCCATTCAAGAACCTTCCTTGCAAAGAGATAGATAAAGGGCACGGGAAGCATATTCCCTATAATGATAAGGATGTATGCTATCACAAGGTTGAATGAGGGATCCGCATTGTGGAAGCCCACCGCAAAGGGAACCGCTCCACGGAGCTCAATAAGGGGCACCATGGATATGAAAAAAACTATCAGATAATTCAGATTCATCACTGTCAGGCTTTCTTACTCTTCCAGCTGGCCCAGAGCGCTGCTGCAATACAGATCGATGAATAGCAGCCGGCAACGAGACCTACCATCATAGGAAGAGAGAACTGGTATATTGAGGATATCCTGTAAAGGATCGAAGCCACCAGTATTACCAGCACGCAGAGAAGAGTCGTTATGGATGTATTTATGGATCTTGCCAGTACCTGGGTTACCGATCTGTCAACCAGCTCTGAAATAGAGAGCCTTGCATCCATATTCCTGTTTTCCCTTATTCTGTCATATACCACAATGGTATCATTGATGGAATAACCCACTATGGTCAGAACCACTGCCACAAAGGAATTTCCGAGAGGGATCCCGAACAGTGCGAAGGCAAACAATACTATACAAACATCATGCATCAGGGCGATGATAGCGGTGATTCCGGCAGAAAGTCCGGAAAGTGCCGCAAAACGGAATCCCACATACAGAAGTATTCCGACGAAGGCAATGAGAATGGCTATTACCGCGTTCCTTAAGGCCTTTGCTCCCACATAAGGTTCCACCGCAAAGGTCTGGCTGGGTTCCAGATTGCTGATATTGAGAACCTTACCTATGGCTTCTCCGGCCTTCGCCTGTTCATCAGGTGTGAGACCGGCATTCCCTGCCAGGGTTACCACTACCGTGGTTCCTGCCTGACTGTTGGAAACCTGAACCGTGGAATTTCTGTTTATGGCACCGTTAACGGCCTGTGCGACAGCTTCCGTATCAACCGACTGACTGTTAACCGAATACTCCAGTACAGTTCCGCCGGTAAACTGGGTGTCGAGATTCAGACCCCTTAGAGCGATTACGGCGATACCTGCCACAAAGAGAAGCGCTGTCACAATGGCAAATATCTTTTTATTCTCGAAGAATTTAATATCCGCCTTGTCTTTCTTCTGAATAAATACCTTCTCGGTATTGAAAGCATTGTATTCAACGAGAGAAGTGAGGACAAATTTCGAAACACTCACGCCGATGAAGCAGTTAACGATAACTCCCACCAGCAGCGTGTATCCGAATGAAAGCATGGTCCCTGATCCGAATATCATAAGGACAACGGCAACTATGGCAGTGGTGATATTTCCGTCAAGAACGGCGGTAAAGGCCTTCTGATATCCACGGCGCACCGCACTTCTCACCGTTTCACCCTTCTTAAGCTCCTCGGAGATACGTTCCGATATAATAACATTGGCATCAACCGCCATACCGACCGAAAGGATGATACCTGCTATACCGGGAAGGGTTAAGGTGAACTGCGGCACAGATATGGCCAAAAGCTGCAGCACCGTCTGAAGTAAAAGCGTAAGGCAGGCAACAAAGCCGGGCAGCCTGTAGAATGCAAGCATAAATACACACACAATGGCAAAGGCGATGATACCCGCATATATCATTACCTGCAAGGCATTCTGTCCGAGTGAAGGGCTGATGGTACTGAAGGACTTGGTCTCCAGTGAGAAAGGAAGGGCACCGGCGTTTATCTTGTCTGCCAGATCCTTTGCCTCCTCATAGTCATCCATTCCCGTGATGACGGCCTGTCCTCCGGATATCTCGCTCTGGACAACAGGGTTGCTGATTATCGTGTCATCCATATATATCCCCATCTGCTGACCCACCAGATTGGCTGTGGCCTCCTGGAAAAGACGAGCACCCTCATCGTCAAATATAAGGGAAACCACATACTCGGTCATACCGTTTTCATTTCGTGACTCAGCCTTTGCACTGGTAACATTCTTTCCCTGCACCATAATATTTCCGGAGGGATCCTTAAATGTAAGCAGGGCAGTTTCTCCGAGCTCTGCAATGGCAGTCTCGGGATCATAGTCCGTCTCATCCGATTTCCAGGGGAAACGCACTATGATATAGCGCCCGTCCTTATCGATAGTGATCTCGCGGTCCGTGATCTTCTTATTATCAAGTCTTGTCTCAATAATGCTCCGTGCGGATTCCAGCTCACTGTCGGATACAGCTTCATCTGTTTCAGGCTTGAACACGGCCTCCACACCGCCCCTGATATCAATTCCGAACCGGATATCCTGAACCTTCTTTACCTCAGAGCCGATACCGAATACGGCAACAAGTATGAGGAGTACCAGGACAATGAGAAAAATAAATACGTTTGTTTTACTTGCTTTCATAACTTTACTGACCTTCTAAAATAATCCTAATTTATGAACGGTTACAAATGTTCACTGATTCCACAACTAAAGAATGATAACAAAAAAGACGGGGATTTTCAATAGAAACCCCGTCTTTTCTTTTTTCTTTTTTATAAAACTCAGGAGGCGCTCCGGACAGCCGCCGTGAGCTTTGTGCCGTCGCTGTCTACGGTTATGATACTGCCTGCCCCGGCCTCTCCGGAAAGAATGAGCTTGGCAGACAGAGTCTCAACATTTTTCTGCATGTATCTCTTCAGGGGTCTGGCACCGAATACAGGATCGTAGGCGCTTTCCCCGATGAATTCCTTAGCGCTGTCGGTGAGCTCTATCTTCAGCTCTCTCGACTCTATACGTTCATTCGTTTCTGCAAGGATCAGGTCGATTATGCTCTTTATGTCAGCCCTTGTAAGAGGCCTGAACATTATTATCTCATCCAGTCTGTTTAAGAATTCCGGACGGAAATGCTCCCGTAATGCAGCATTGACCTCCGCCTGCGCGGTAAGGCTGATGGAACCGTAGTCATCTATGCCGTTTAAGAGACTCTCTGATCCCAGATTGCTGGTCATTATAACTATGGTATTCTTAAAATCCACTGTCCGTCCAAGGGAGTCCGTGATGCGGCCATCATCCAGAACCTGAAGCAGTACATTAAATACATCGGGATGTGCCTTCTCCACCTCATCAAACAGAATAACGCTGTAAGGCTTTCTCCTTACCGCCTCCGTAAGCTGTCCCCCTTCGTCGTAGCCCACATATCCCGGAGGCGCTCCTATAAGGCGTGATACGGAAAACTTTTCCATATACTCACTCATATCGATACGGACCATATTGTTTTCATCATCAAAGAGTGCAAGAGCCAGAGCCTTGGCAAGCTCTGTTTTCCCCACACCGGTGGGTCCCAGGAAAAGGAAGGAACCTATAGGCTTTGTCGGATCCTTTATTCCGGCCTTTGAACGGATTATGGCCTCCGTCACCCTCTGAACGGCATCGTTCTGGCCTATTACCTTCTTATGAAGCTCCTTGTCGAGATTCAGGGTCTTATTCTTTTCTCCCTCAGTGAGCTTTGACACAGGGATGCCGGTCCATCTGGATACAATGTCCGCTATCTCCTCATCCGTCACCGCTTCGTGTACCATGGAGAAATCCTTGTCCTGATTCTTCCGTTCCTCTGTCTCCAGGGTCTTCATAAGCCCCGGCAGCTTCCCGTACTGAAGCTCGGATGCCCTGGTGAGATCCCCGTTTCTCGTGGCTATCGCTATCTCATTCCGCAGTGACTCTATTTCTTCCCTTAGTCCGGAAACCTTTGAAACGGAATCCTTTTCATTGTCCCATTCAGCCTTCTTTTTCGAGAATTCATCCTTTAGCTCATAGAGCTCTTTCTGCAGGTCCTGAAGCCTCGTCTTACTCTGATTGTCATTTTCCTTTTTCAGGGCATTCTCTTCTATCTGCAGCTGGGTGATCCTCCGGTTCAGCTCATCAAGCTCCTCCGGCAGGGAATCAAGCTCGGTTTTTATGGAAGCGCAGGCTTCATCCACCAGATCTATTGCCTTATCCGGAAGGAAACGGTCGCTTATATACCTGTGTGAAAGCTCTGCAGCAGCCACCAGGGCTGAGTCATTTATCTTTACCCCGTGGAACACCTCATAGCGGTCCTTTACCCCGCGGAGAATGGAAATGGTGTCCTCAACAGAGGGTTCATCCACCATTACAGGCTGGAAACGCCGCTCCAGCGCCGCATCCTTTTCTATATACTTCCTGTATTCGTCAAGGGTTGTGGCACCTATGCAGTGAAGCTCACCTCTTGCAAGCATAGGTTTCAGCATATTTCCTGCATCCATACTGCCCTCTGCCTTGCCTGCTCCCACAATATTATGGATCTCATCTATAAAGAGTATTATCCTGCCGTCGGAATGCTTTATCTCATTTAATACAGCCTTCAGTCTCTCCTCAAATTCACCTCTGTACTTTGCCCCTGCTACAAGAGAACCCATATCAAGGGAAAATATCTCCTTGTCCTTCAGGCCTTCCGGCACATCTCCCCTTACTATACGCTGGGCAAGTCCCTCAACCGCCGCGGTTTTCCCGACGCCGGGCTCACCTATAAGCACAGGATTATTCTTTGTCTTTCTGGAAAGTATCCTTATGACATTCCTGATCTCACTGTCCCTTCCGATCACCGGATCCAGCTTTTCCTCTCTCGCCCTTTCCACCAGGTTTATCCCGTATCTCGAAAGGGTATCATAGGTACTCTCCGGGTTATCGCTGACAACCCTCTGGTTTCCCCTTACCTCCTGCAGGGCAGACAGGAACCGCTCCCTTGTTATGCCGTACTCCCTGAACAGCTCGGCCACAGCCTTATCCGGGTACTTTATCATGCAGAGGAAGAGATGCTCCACCGAGACATACTCATCCCCCATGGCCTTCGCCTCATCCTCTGCATATGTCATTACCTTGTTTAAATTCTTTCCCACAAAGCTGTCTCCGCCCTGAACCTTCACAAGCTTTGACAGTGCTTCCTCCGTGCGGTGGATAAAGCTTTCCTTATCGATCCCCATCTTCTCCACAAGCTTCAGGATAAGGGAATCTTCTATCGTTAAAAGTGAATACAGAAGGTGCTCCGGTTCTATCTCCTGATTTCCGTAGTCCATTGCAACCCTCTGGCAGTTATTTATTGCCTCCATTGAGCTCTGGGTAAATTTACTTATGTTCATAGTGTTCCTCCTTTCCCAAGTGGTGCATACAGAGATCTTTGATCTCCGGTATTGCTCCGCTGCGGACGATCTCCGTCAGGCATATGCGGATCAGATTGATAGCGAACGACTGAAGTTTTGTGCCGAAATGTGGCGGCGCGACGCGAAAGCGCTTATTTTTCGCGGGAGCGCCGTCCAAATATTCCGGCACAAAACAAAGGTAGTGAGCGTAATCTGATCCGCATCTGCCTGCCGGAGATCGCCTCTGCCTGTACGCCGATCCCGTATAAAGATTCTTCGGGCTTCGCCCTCAGAATGACAAAGTACTGATCAGAATGACATAGTACTGATCAGAATGGTTTTGTGCAGGTCAATTATTATAATACATTGAATTGTTAGCACTGTCAAGAGGTGAGTGCTAATTATTGGGTATGGATTTGAATGATATGGATGCTGATCATTTGGGCATGGATTTAAAAGAGGTGGATGCTGATCATTCCGACATGGGTTTAAATGATGTGCTTTCCATCAGTTTTGTGGCAGCTTCAAAATCCACCGGCTTACTGTAAAAATACCCCTGGGCCTTGTTGCAGCCCATTTCAAGAAGTGCCCTTCCCTGCTTTTCGTTCTCGACACCCTCGGCTATCACCGACATATGAAGTCTGTCGGCAATATTGATAATGCTCTCGATAAGTATCCTTGAACGCCTGTCATCCGGAAGCTTGTCCACAAAACTCCGGTCGATCTTTATTACATCCGCGTTGATATTATGTATCAGGGAAAGCGATGAATATCCCGTTCCGAAATCGTCAATGGAGATCCTTATTCCCTTATTCTTCAGCTTCCGGATAAAGTCCATGAGCTGCTCGTACTCCGTATCCTTGACACTTTCCGTTATCTCTATTTCCAGGCACTCGGGAGAAAGCCCGAAATCATCGATTATGGCGGCTATCTTTTCTTCTATATCCAAGACATAGAGATTCTTCTTTGAAAAATTGGAGGAAATGACCGGAACATCATAGCCCATATTCTTCCACTGACGGATAGCGGAGCAGGTTGCCTTGAAAATGGTGATATCAAGCTCCGGTATCAGCGAGTTTTTGTCAAGAATGGGAATGAACTGATCAGGGTATATAAAATGACCTTCATGTATCCAGCGGCAAAGCGCCTCAAAGCCTACCAGTTCTCCGCTGCGCATATCAACCTTCGCCTGAAAGAAGGGGACAAACTCCCTCTTCTGTATGGCGGGGCGGAATAAGGACAGGATCCTGCGGTTGTGGCTTATGGCCTCCACAAGCTCGTCATCGAAATAAACCACAGGCTTTTTCAGCTTTCCCTTGGCAAGCTCACAGGCCGCAGATGCCTCGTTCAGCCGCTCAAAGAAGGGTCTTCTCCGGCCTTTGACTGCTTCGGAGATCCCCATCCAGGTCGAAATATTAAAGGTTACCCCCGGTGCCGATTTCAGATTTGAGATCAAGACATTTCCGAGCTTCCTCTGGACAGCCTCCAGATTCCTCTTATGTATTACAAGAACATAATTGTCTCCTCCGAGACGGCATACAGCCTCATCCTCGCCCACAAAAGTGCATAGCTTCCGTGAGTACTGTATTATGGCCTCATCTCCTGCTCTCCCCCCCGCCACATCATTGACATATCTAAAATTCTGAAGGTTGAGCCTTATCAGCAGCAGATCCTCTTCCGGGATCGTCCTCGTAAGCTCCTTATATTTTTTTTGCAGAAATACCACATTCGGTATTCCCGTCAATGCATCGGAATTCTGGGAGATATCCAGCATCATTCTCATATTGCGGCGGCTTAACAACAGATACATCAAATCCGCAAAAAGCTTCAGAGCCTCCAGATTAAGATCCTCTTTTTTCACACCTATCTTAAATTCCTGGAAAGAGTGAACATACTCCTTGTCGTCGAAAAAATATGCGTACTTAAGGCACAGTCCGGTCTGCTGTCCATCCTTATACAGGATTATCTTGTCTCCCTCTTTTTCCTCATCCAGTACCACCTTTCCGATACGATTGTCCCGGAAACGGAAGTCATCATCATAATCCACATCATAGTAGAATTTGGATATTCCGAGATATTCACATACCTGTTTCAGGTCATCACGGCTCAGCCTTTCCCGGGATGCCTTTTCTATCAGATGCTGAAACTCTTTTATAAGTTCGTTACTTAGCTGCAATTTTATTGCCTCCAAAAGATGCAGAGTCAAGTATATTCGTATCAAAGGTGAAGGTCAGGTCATTCTGAAGACGCGCCCTTTTCAGCGCAAGATCAATGACTCTGTCCAAAAGTACGCTGTATTCCACTCCCAGAGGCTCCCACAGGTAAAAGGCAAGGGAACCGGGAATGGTATTTATCTCATTAAAATAAAGCTTCCCGCTGTCTGCATCTATCATAAAGTCTATACGGGACACCCCCGAGCAGCCGAGAGCCTTGAATGCCTTTACTGCAAGGCTTCTGATCTCCTCCCGCATTTCCTCCGGGATATCTGCAGGAATCTTCCGTGAAACTCCCGCCATTCCCTTGGAGGCTCCGGACTTCGCGCTTCTCTCGTATTTATCGCTGTAACTTAAGATCTCCTCTGAATGAAGCGGTTCTTCACATTCGGAGGCCTCTGCCTCATTTTCATCTCCCAGAACCGAGCAGTTTATCTCCCTTAAGTTTGTGATCGCCCTTTCAACAAGCACTCTTGACGCATACTTAAACGCATCATCCAGGGCATTTGCAAGAGATGACGAATCCCCGGCTATCCCTATCCCAACGCTGGAGCCCAGGTTTACCGGCTTTACGATAACAGGATAACCGAAGCGTTCTTCGATCTTCCTTAAAAGAAGATCCAAGTCCTCATAATCCGACAGTGTATAGACCCCGGCATCGAGGACCGGCACTCCGGCTTCTTTCAGTATCATCTTCATTATATACTTGTCCATGCCCACCGCCGATGCGGTAACATCACAGCCTGCAAAGGGAAGCCCCAGGGTTTTAAAATACCCCTGCAGCGCTCCGTCCTCCACATTCGTTCCATGTACTACGGGAAGAACCAGGTCTATTTCAAATTCGGGATTCTTTCCGAATTTCTTTACGGGGAAGGAAACAAGCTTTACCCTGTCGTCCCAGTTTACCATTATAACCCTGTGGGAACGGGAAATAAGCCCCTTTATATCCCTGTAGGATTCTATCTTCCCGATGTCATCCCCAATATACATTTCATTATTCTTACTCAGGTATACCGGTATGATTTCGTATTTTTCACGGTTCAGGCTCAGATATGCCTGTATCCCAGATATCACAGATACCTCATGTTCAACGCTTTTCCCACCAAAAAGCAGTGCTATTCTGAGTTTCAATGTGTCTACCTTTCTGTCCCCTAAAGATCAGTAGTTATCCGGCAGGTCATTTTCGAGTAATATGAATTTTCTTCTGTCGTCCCTGATACCGAGCGCAAAGCTCATGGCATCCTCGACCCTGTCAAATACCCTGCAGCGTTCTTCAGGGAAGTTTTTTTCCATTATACCATCCATTATCGGTTTCGTGTGATTTTTCCCAACCAGGAAAATATAATCACAGTTTTCCGCGGCATAAGTGCCGAATTTCCGGTTGTACTCCTCTTCCTTTTCGCCAAGCTCCACCATTCCCGGAGTAATAAGAATTTTCACTCCGTCAAACATGGCAAGGGTTTCAACGGCAGCCTTTGACCCCACGGGATTAGAATTGTAGGCATCGTCGATTATCGTGACATTTCCCTGATTCCTGATCTGCATCCGATGCTCCACAGGTTCTATCCTTCTGACCGGAACCTTCAGTTCCCTCAATGATATCCCCAGCTTATTGGCAGCTGCTATGGCTCCCATCACGTTGATTATATTGTGGGCTCCGATAAGCCTTACATGGAAGAGTTCCTCCTCACCCTCCGGAGTCACCACCGTAAATGAGGTACCAAGATCCGAGACCTTAATATCCTTTGCATAATAGCCCTCCCTTTGTCCGTTTGAATAATAAAGGACAGGTGAAGGATATTTCTCCGCAGCCTCCCGTATCAGCTCATTATCCCCGTTAAGGAAAAGCATTCCCTTTCCGGACACAGCATCCGCAAGCTCAAATTTCGTCTTCCGGATATTTTCGATGCTGAAAAAGGTCTCAAGATGCTGTGGTCCCACGGCTGTTATAATACCGTGGTCAGGCGGAAAAAGATCACATATCTCCTTTATCTCACCTGTTCTCCTCGCCCCCATTTCACAAATAAATATCTCATTCGAGGGCTTCATATGCTCCCTTATGGTACGTGTGATCCCGAGAGGTGTATTGAAATTCCCGGGAGTCACGAGAACATTGTATTTGGCCTTTAATAAGGTTTCAAGATAATACTTTACACTGGTCTTTCCGTAGCTTCCTGTAACCCCAATGGTAATGAGCTCAGGCATAGACCTTAAGATCCGCCTCGCATCATTGATATAGTACCTGTTTATACCCTCCTCCACCGGATGGTTGATGCAATTTCCGGCGATATCAAGTATTAGCTCCAGGGAAACCACTAAAACCGAGGCCGCACTGATCCCTTTTATTCCGGATACGTAAACTATCCCGGCGATAATAAGGATGGACAGGAGCGTCAGCGTAAAAATCAGTCTCTTTATCCTTGGGGTATAGACCAGCTTTTTTTTATTATTCAGCCTCATCAATGCCCTGTAGACAAGGATTATCATTATAAGATCAAGAATGATAAGGATATCCGGGATAATATACGGAAGGAAAAGCCTCAGGATCCCGGAAAAAAAACCGAATATCAAAAGCCACTGCTGTCTTAAATTCTTTTTTATCCACCTTAAGTGCTCGTCATTCTTATACCCGTTTAGCTGGAGCATATGGAGATTATGCCTGAGGGTAAGAGTAAATGCGTATACGGACAGCACCGCTATTATCACAGTTCTTACTATCATTTGAAAAATGCCTTCATCACAGATTGAAATTTCCGGGGAGCTTCCAGAAATGAATAGTGTCCGCAGCCCTCAAGCACAATAAGGGCGGCGCCGGGAATTTTATCTTCCATAATACGGGCATCCCGGATCGGAGTGGCAGTGTCTTTATCCCCCCAGATCAACAGGCATTCATTCCCTATCTTAGGAAGCAGCGGAGTCAAATCTTCATTTACCGCCATTACGAGGCACTGCCGCATTACAGGTGTAGCCCTTCTGTAGTCCTCGGATCCCTGTCTCATCCTCCAGTCATCCACAAGCTCCGGGAAAAGTGCATAAAATACCCTTGTATCGAAAAGTTTTTTCAGGATCTTATACTGTCTTATCCTGATCCTCTGCTTTAAGGTTCTGACCGGAAGTACCCCTGCACTGTCTATAAGGACGATCTTTTCTATATTAAAGGGAATGTCTTTTCTGGAGGCGAGCTTGATTATTATCCTGCCTCCATAGGAGTGGCCGATAAGCGCTGCGCTTTTTATCCCAAGCTCCTCCATAAGATGCAGAAAAAAATCCGCAAAACTGTCAACATTCCAGGCTTCCGGCGGTTCCTTACTGCTGCCGAAGCCCGGAAGGTCAAACTGCAGAACCCTGCAGCTGTCTGCTATGGCGGCTGCCACACTGTCATAAACACTCATTTCCGTGCCCCAGCCCTGCAGTACCACCACATTGCGGTCACCACTTCCGCTGAACTTATATTCTATATCTATCCCGTCAATTGTGATCCTCATTGCTCTGATTATAACACAAAGACAAAAAAGAAGCTGCGGCATCCCACATCTTTGATGTGGGACACCGCAGCGGTCAGCTGATCAATTAAAAAATCCGGGCTTAGAATTTTCCGGCTTTAGCAGCCTCTTCAATTGAAACCGCAACCGAAACGGTCATTCCGACCATAGGGTTATTTCCTGCCCCGATAAGACCCATCATCTCAACATGAGCCGGAACTGATGAAGAACCTGCGAACTGGGCATCGGAATGCATACGTCCCATGGTATCGGTCATTCCGTAGGAAGCGGGACCTGCAGCCATATTGTCGGGGTGAAGTGTACGTCCGGTACCGCCACCTGAAGCAACTGAGAAATACTTCTTTCCTGCATCAACACGCTCCTTCTTGTAGGTGCCTGCAACGGGATGCTGGAATCTGGTGGGGTTCGTGGAGTTTCCGGTAATTGAAACATCAACATTCTCATGCCACATAATGGCAACACCTTCCTGAACATCATTTGCGCCGTAGCAGTTTACGAGAGCTCTTGGGCTCTTGGGGTCCTTGGAATAGCACTTCCTGGATACTTCCTTCAGTTCTCCCGTAAAGTAGTCATATTCTGTCTCCACATGGGTGAAGCCGTTGATTCTTGAAATGATCTGGGCCGCGTCCTTCCCGAGACCGTTAAGGATGACCCTTAAGGGCTTCTGGCGAACCTTATTTGCCTTCTCGGCGATACCGATAGCACCCTCTGCTGCTGCGAAAGACTCATGTCCGGCAAGGAATGCGAAACATTCCGTATCTTCTTCAAGGAGCATCTTTCCTAAGTTTCCGTGTCCTAAACCAACCTTACGGCGGTCAGCTACAGATCCGGGGATGCAGAAGGACTGAAGTCCCTCGCCGATAGCTGCTGCTGCCTCTGATGCCTTGCGGCAGCCCTTTTTGATGGCGATCGCTGCGCCTACCGTATAGGCCCATTTTGCGTTTTCAAAGCAGATAGGCTGGATATTCTCGACCATATGATACACATCGAGACCTGCATCCTTTGTGATCTTCTCTGCTTCATCTATAGATCCGATGCCATACTCGGAGAGCTTGGCGAGGATCTGCTTTTCTCTTCTTTCATAAGATTCAAATTTTGCCATTTTCCTGTCCTCCCTTATCACTCTTTACGAGGGTCAATAAACTTGACCGCATCAGCTACTCTTCCGTACTGGCCTGAAGCCTTCTCCACAGCCTTTGCGGGATCGTCTCCGGCCTTGATGAAGTCCATCATCTTTCCGAAATTGATATATTTATAACCAATGATCTCATCATCCTCGTCAAGGGCAAGCTCTGTAATATATCCGTCTGTAAGCTCCAGATACCTGGGTCCCTTTTCAAGGGTTCCGTAGGTGGTTCCTACCATTGACCTTGCGCCTTTTCCAAGATCCTCCAGACCTGCACCGATCTGAAGTCCGTCCTCGGAGAAAGCGGACTGTGTGCGTCCGTATACTATCTGAAGGAAGAGCTCTCTCATAGCGGTATTTATAGCGTCACATACAAGGTCCGTATTTAATGCCTCGAGAACGGTAAGTCCCGGAAGTATCTCGGATGCCATAGCTGCGGAATGTGTCATTCCGGAGCATCCTATGGTCTCAACCAGTGCTTCCTGAATGATCCCGTCCTTTACATTTAAGGAAAGCTTGCAGCATCCCTGCTGGGGTGCACACCATCCGATACCATGGGTATAACCGGAAATGTCCTTCACACCCTTGGCCTTAACCCATTTTGCCTCTTCCGGTATCGGGGCAGCACCATGATGCGCACCTTGATGTACCGAACACATAGCCTTTACTTCTGTTGAATAAATCATGTGGTTCTCCTTTCATTGACAGTGAGCCGATCACCTTCCAAAACGCTCACAGAGTTTTATTATTATCTCATATTTTGTGGACTAAAGCAATCAGTGTGTTAAATCGGGCCGGAAATATTACGTGACAATATTACGTGACTTTTAATGGATCATCTCTCCGGAAGAAAAGTAGCACTGTCCGACGGAGATACCCCCGTCATTCGGGGGGATGAGGCTGTGGATCAGAACCTTAAGGCCGGATTTCTCCAGCCCTTCCTTTACCATTTTCAGGAACAGAAGATTCTGGAAGCAGCCACCGCTGAGGGCAGTGGTTTCGATGCTGTTTTTTTCTGCCTGTTCCCTGACCTCCGACACGACCTGTCCGGCAAAGATCCGGTGAAAAAGAAAGGCAAGCTCTGAGCTGTCTACACCTTCAAGTGCTTTTTCCACTATCATTCCGAGCGCTCTATCGGTTGACATAATCTCGCTCTGTGAGCCCTGCACGGGACTGTTACGATTGGTTGACATAATTTCGGCAATGTCAATACCTTTCCTTTCCGCATATCCTTCCGCGGCAAACTGAAGCAGGGATGCGGCCTCTCCTTCATATGAGGAGCTTCTGCAGATCCCGAGAACCGCACTTACGGCATCAAAGAGCCTTCCTGCGCTGGTTGACATAACTACTCCTACATTGGCATCGATCGCACTGCAGACAGCCTCTGCCTCCTCTTTCCTGCAAAGCCCCAGCTTCTCAGATATCTCTATTTCTTTTCCGGGATAATGATCATGGATCATGGAGAGGGCTACCCTCCAGCCTTCCTTTGCAGCTGCGTCACCGCCCGGCATCTTAAAGGGCTTTATATGGGAAAGCCTCGAAAAGCCCTGTCTGTCAGCCTTTATGATCTCTCCTCCCCAGATGCTTCCGTCGGATCCGTAACCTGTGCCGTCAAAAGCTGCTCCGATAACGGGATCCTCAAAGCTGTTTTCAGCCATTACCGAAAGAATATGGGCATAGTGATGCTGAAGCTTAATAAGCGGCTTATCTCTCTCTTTTGCAAGCTTCTCCGCAAGTTTCGAAGAATTATAGCCCGGATGCAAGTCGGATATAAAGACCTCCGGCTCTGCTTCCAGAAGCTCTTCCATTCGGACTATCCCGCTTTTCAGGGCTTCCACAGAGCGTCTGTCTGTGAGATCCCCGATATAAGCCGATGGATAGAGCATATTCGCGGCAGAAATGCAGAAGCTGTTTTTCAGCTCGCCTCCCAGTGCAAGTGAAGAGATCCCGCTGCGCGGATCCGAAGCATCCCCCGGATCACTTCCTTCCGGTATAAGAAGCGGAAGCGGTGCAAAGCCCCGGGAGCGTCTTATCATATATGGCCTGCCCTCAAAAATATCCATAACGGAATCATCTGCCCTGGTCAGTATCTCCCTGTTATTGGATAAAAAAATGTCGGCAATGCCGTCAAGCTCCCTTTCCGCTTCTTCATCAGAAATACATATGGCCGCATCGGAAACGTTTCCGCTTGTCATGATAAGACTGTCCGGAAAATCCTTTATACCATCATCCATACTGAACAGCAAAAGCTGTACCGGTGCATAAGGCAGCATTACCCCAAGCTTCGGATTTCGCGGAGCCACGGCCTCCGGTATCTTCCCGCTTCCGCTTTTTCCGATCAGTACTATCGGTTTCTGATAGCCTGTAAGAAGCTTTTCCGCCACCGGACCGACCCTGCATTCCCGTCTTATGGTATCCATATCCCTAAGCATTACCGCAAAGGGCTTGGATACTCTCTTCTTTCTCTCACGCAGCCTTCTGACTGCCGCTTCATCCAGAGCATTGCAGCATAGATGGAAACCGCCTATACCCTTTAGCGCAGCTATTCCTCCTGATAGTATTACCTGTCTCACCTCAGAGACCGCGTCTTTTCCCTTCAGGTCTTTCCCGATTATGTAAAGTGAAGGGCCGCATGAATTGCAGCATACGGGCTGGGCATCAAAACGCCGGGATTCCTTATCGTAATACTCTTTATTGCAGTCTTTGCACATAGGAAAGGAAGCCATGCTTGTCCTTTCCCTGTCGTAGGGAAGCTTCTTTAGTATGGTAAATCTGGGTCCGCATTGAGTGCAGTTAATAAAAGGATGGAGATAACGCCTGTTTCCGGGATCAAAGAGCTCTGCTGCGCATTCCCTGCATATTCCTAAGTCCGGAGGAATGAACTTCTTTCCTCCCCGGTGTTCGCTTTCTATGATCGAGAAATCAATCAGATCGGAATTCCCGGGTTTCCCGCTGTCTTCTTCGTTCAGGGTGATACCGGTTCTTATTACAACTGCTCTCTCCGGAGCGCCGGAATTCAGTTCATCAATAAACAAACGGATCTTTTCCTCAGATCCGTAAGCTCTTATTTCCACGTATGAACCTTTATTTTGCACCGTGCCACGGATCCCGAGCCTGTCCGCTTCCCTTTTTACAAAGGGACGGAAGCCCACGCCCTGCACTATGCCGTATATTTTGATCCTGTAATTTTTCATGTTTTGTAACTATTCATAACAGTCACTTGCGGACCCGCAAGTGACGTATGAAAACAAAGGCATACCATGTTTTTTAAGATCTTTCGCGAATAAGATCCTACGCCTCGCTCAGGATATCAATCCCCATTAGCGTAAGTCCCCGGGGAGGAGCGGTAGGTCCGGCATTTTTCCTGTCACAGCTTTTAAGTATAAGAGGGATATCCCCGCTCTTCAGCCTCCCCCGTCCGGTCTCAACAAGTGTTCCTGTTATTATCCTTACCATGTTATACAGAAAACCGTATCCCTTTACCGTGATATGAACCTCATCAGACACCTGGGAGACAGCTATATCTGTGATCTCACGGATGGTTGTTTTCACATCCGTATGAACCGAGCAGAAGGACTTAAAATCGTGCTCTCCCTTCAGAAAAGCTGCCGCTTCCTGCATTGATAGAATATCCAGCGGGTAAGAGATGTGCCAGCTGTAACGTATCCTTAAGGGATCCGGCATTTCCCCGGTCTGGATACGGTAACGGTAGGTTTTTTCGGTCTTTAGGAATCTCGGATGGAAGTCTTTAGGGACTTCCTCAGAGGAAATGACCCTTATATCCTCCGGTAGACAGGTATTCAGGGCATAAGAAAAGCGTTCCGGGGGAACAGACGAAGCGGTATCAAAAACAGCCAGATTGCAAAGGGCGTGAACCCCGGCATCTGTGCGGCTGGCCCCGCTTACATTGATATCCTCTCCCGTGAGAAGCTTCAGGGCACGGTCTACATTCCCTGCTATGGTTTCCTGTTCCTCAGCCGCCTGCCATCCATGGTATGAAGTTCCGTCATAAGAGACCCTGATAAGAATTCTTTTCATGGCGCAAAAATGCCGGCAAGGATCATAAGCGCCAGATACAGCACGAGAACAAAATAAGCAGCAAGGTCGATCCTCTTATAGACCAGGGGTTTCATCTTTGTCCTGCCCTCGCCGCCGCGGTAACATCTGGCCTCCATTGCCATGGCAAGATCGTTTGCCCGCCTGAATGCCGATACAAAAAGCGGAACCAGAACCGGCACCAGTGCCTTTGCCCGCTCAATGACATTTCCGCTTTCGAAATCCGCCCCGCGGGCTTCCTGTGCCTTCATTATCTTGTCGGTTTCTTCCATTAAAATCGGTATGAAGCGGAGGGCAATGGACATCATCATTGCCACCTCGTGTACCGGTACCCTGAAAACCTTCAGCGGATTCATCAGAGCCTCAAGCCCGTCGGTCAGGTTGTTGGGCGTCGTGGTAAGTGTCATTATTGATGAACCGATTATCAAAAAGATCAGGCGTACCGCAGTGAAGGCCGCAACCTTCAGTCCCTCATCACTTATCACCAGACCGTGAAATGAAAAGAGCGGGATTCCCGGCGTAAGGAAGAGATTGAATACCACGGTGATCAGCAGTATAAAAACAATGCTCTTCATTCCCCTCAGTATAAAACCGAGCGGCACCCTTGACAGTGAAATGACAAAGGCCAGAAAAAAAGCCGCAGTAATTGTAGTCACCACACTTCTGAAGAGAAACAGGGAAATAATGAAAATGAAGGTTCCGGTGATCTTTGTCCTCGGATCCAGCGAATGTATTTTTGATTCAGTACTGTAATACTGACCCAGGGTTATCTCTCTAAGCATCCCTAAGCCCCCTGTCCCGTAATACGCAGGATCTCATAAACAGCCGCATCAATGGTAGTGACCGATGGATCGATATCAAAGCCCCTGTCACGAAGAGCACGCATAAGGTAACATACCTCAGGGGCGGATAGCCCGATATTCTCAAGCTCCTTATAGCGCATAAAAATATGCTTCGGATCACCGTCCATTATGATACGCCCCTTATCCATTACCAGTATCCGTTTTACATAGTTGGCCACATCTTCCATGCTGTGTGAAACCAGGATCACCGTGATCCCCTTATTCTCGTGAAGATCCCGCATAAGCTCAAGTATCTCGTCGCGGCCCTTGGGATCCAGTCCGGCAGTGGGCTCATCCAGGATAAGGATATCCGGCTTCATGGCAAGTACTCCCGCTATTGCCACCTTCCTCTTCTGTCCTCCGGAAAGCTCAAAGGGGGAGCTGAAATAGTACTCTTCAGGGAGATGCACGCTTCTCAAGGCCTCATATGCCGAGAGCTCAGTCTGTTTATCATCCATACCCACATTCTTCGGTCCGAAGCAAACATCCTTGAATACCGTTTCTTCAAAAAGCTGATGCTCCGGATACTGGAATACCAGTCCCACATGAGATCTCAGATTTATCTTCCTGTACTTTTTGTCAGAAATGTCCTCTCCCCTGAAATAAACCTGCCCGGAGGTAGGCTTCAACAGTCCGTTCAGATGCTGGACAAAAGTAGACTTTCCGGAACCCGTATGACCTATGAGTCCGATGAATTCACCCTTCCCGATCTGGACGGATACGTTGTCAAGAGCACGTATCTCATTTCCGGAGCCCTTTTCATACGTATAGGTCACCTTGTCAAGTATAAGAGATTCCCTGGGGTCTCTCTCTGTCATCCCCGGTTTTGTGTAATCAGACGCCTCCTTCGGCTCCTTCACTGACTCCAGGCTTCCTCCGTAAAACCTTCCGCCTACATATTTTACAAGCTCGTGGACGAACTCCTCTCTCCTTAATATACCCTCCGGAAGCTGAAAACCGGCTTTATTAAGCTCGTGGGACAGTATGGTGCTCTGGGGCACATCGAGCCTGAGCTCCCTGAGTCTGTCCACCTCTGAAAAGATCTCCCTTGGAGTTCCCTGCATTGCGACCCGCCCCTTATCCATTACATAAACCCGGTCTGCGTATATCACCTCTTCCATATAGTGGGTGATAAGGATTATTGTGATCTTTTCCACATCATTTAAGGCACGGACCTGACGGATGACTTCTTTTCTTCCCATCGGATCAAGCATGGCTGTGGGTTCATCCATTATTATGCACTTTGGATGCATTGCCATCACACCCGCGATCGCGACTCTTTGCTTCTGTCCTCCGGACAGCTTATTCGGTGAATGCTTCCTGTAGGCATACATACCCACTGCTTTCAGAGCCTCGTTTACCCTCTCCCATATCTCTTTGGTGGGAATACCCATATTCTCCGGCCCGAAACCGACGTCCTCCTCCACCACATTGCCTATTATCTGGTTATCGGGATTCTGGAAGATCATTCCGGCTTCCTGACGTATATCCCAGAGATTCTCCGGCTTCTTCGTGTCCTTCCCGTCAACGATGACCATACCCTCGCCGGGATAGAGGATCGCATTTATATGCTTTGCAAAGGTGGATTTTCCGGACCCGTTCCCCCCGAGTACCGCAATGAATTCACCCCTTTTTATACTGAGACTCACTCCGTCGAGAGCGCGGATAAAGCCCTCGGCATTACCCTCTTCATCTCTTTTTACATATTCAAATGTGACGTTTTTTGCTTCGACTATTCCCATGATAAGAACAAAGGGAGAGCGTGTAAAACACCTCTCCCTTGATAAACGATTAAACTGTTCAACAGATCAGACAAGCTCAAGGAGAACTTCCATTGCATTGTCACCCTTACGGAGACCGATCTTTACGATACGGGTATATCCACCCTTCCGGTCTGCATATTTCGGTGCGATCTCGTCAAAAAGCTTTGCGGGAAGATCAACCTCTTTTCTGTCCTTCTTCTTTCCCGTAGGATTCTCGGTCACGGGATAGAGAACCTTCAGCATCTGACGACGTGCATGAAGCCTTGAAGGAAGATCCTTCTTTATCTCCTTATCAACGATGTTGTACTTGGTAACGGTGACACCGTTCTCAATATGGAGAAGCTTGCCGTTCTCGTCACGGATAGTCTCAGAAAGAACCTTTTCACGGTCGTTCCTGTCAACTATCTGCTTAACCCTGTGCCCGTCCTTGTCACGTACAGGCTCCTTTGCCTTGATGGTCACCTTTTCAAAGTTATCCTTTTCCCTTATGGCAAGGGTGATGATCTTCTCAGCTATCCTCTGAACCTCTTCTGCCTTTGCGGCAGTGGTGCGGATCTTTCCGTTAAGGATAAGAGCAGTCACCTGGTTACGGAGAAGTGCCTTTCTCTGTGATGCTGTGCGTCCTAATTTTCTGTACTTAGCCATTTTTACCTCCTTTTGGCTTAAGGATCTCTGCGTTCTTCGTCTTATGGGATCCCTTAATAAGAGTGCCGGAACGAACCCTTCGGATTTACCGTTCCTGCAATTATTCTTTACTCTGTAATGTCGCCCTCATTAAGCCTTAAACCAAGCTCATTCAGCTTTGCAAGAACTTCTTCAAGAGACTTGCGTCCCAGATTGCGAACCTTCATCATATCTTCCGGAGTTCTGTCAATAAGCTCTGCAACCGTATTGATACCCGCTCTCTTTAAGCAGTTATATGAGCGTACCGAAAGCTCCAGCTCGTCAATATTCATCTCCAGCACCTTCTTTGTCTCGGTGCTGGGAGGCTCTACCATAACATCAGTGGTTCCCGCAACATCGGAAAGATTGATGAAGAGGGACAGATGCTCGGAAAGAACCTTTGCTGCGAGTGATACCGCTTCCTGGGGTGTAAGAGTGCCGTCTGTAAATACATCCAAAGTCAACTTATCAAAGTCAGTCTGCTGACCCACACGGGTATTCTCGACACTTAAGTTCACCCTTTCCACAGGTGTATAAATGGAATCAACCGCGATCACTCCGATAGGAAGATCCTCACCCTTGTTCTTGTCGGAGCTCACATAGCCCCTTCCCTTGGTGATGGTAAGCTCCATATAGAGCTTGCTTCCCTTGCCGCCGCTTACCGTGGCAATGTGCTGATCCTTGTTGATTATCTCAATGTCCTGATCTACCTGGATATCGGCAGCTGTTACTTCGCCCTCTCCCTCAAACTCGATATATGCGGTCTTCACTTCATCCGTCGAGCTGTTGTTTTTGATCGAAAGATTCTTAATATTAAGAATGATCTCGGTTACATCCTCCTTTACCCCGGGAATAGATGTAAACTCGTGGAGAATACCGTCGATCTTTACCCTGCTGACTGCAGCACCGGGAAGGGACGAAAGCATGATCCTGCGAAGTGAATTTCCAAGGGTAACGCCATAACCGCGCTCAAGAGGCTCTACTACAAATTTGCCGTACTTGCCGTCACTTGACAGATCCAGTATATCTATCTTCGGCTTTTCGAATTCTAACAAACAGATACCTCCTTCTGTTTCTGGAATGACAACCTGCGCCACTTACGGAAACCGTAAGCTGCTGTTCAGAATGGTTGTAGTATATATTTACTTAGAATAGAGCTCGACGATAGCCAGCTCGTCTACGGGAACATCTATCTGATCCCTTGACGGAAGCTCACTAACGGTACCCTTAAAGTTCTCGGGTTCTGCCGTAAGCCAGGCAGGAACCGCTCTGTCAGCCGTGTAATCAAGAATATCCTTGATGTGCTGTGAGGATCTGGCCTTCTCCCTGATCTCCACTACATCACCCGGCTTTACAGAATATGAAGGAATATTTATCGTCCTTCCGTTAACGGAAAATGCCTTGTGATCTACCATCTGACGTGCCTCACGCCTTGTACGCGCAAAGCCCAGACGGAATACCACATTGTCAAGCCTCTGTTCAAGAAGAACGAGGAGATTCTCACCGGTCATTCCCTTCATGCGGTCAGCCTTCTTATAATAGTTCCTGAAAGGCTTCTCCAAAACGCCGTATATGAATTTTGCCTTCTGCTTTTCGCGAAGCTGAAGTCCGTACTCACTTACCTTCCTGCTGGAACGGATAAGCTGTCTTGTTGATTTCTTGCTGTATCCCAAATATGCAGGCTCAAGACCAAGAGATCTGCATCTTTTAAGAACAGGTACTCTATTAACTGCCATATGCTTACACTCTCCTTCTCTTCGGCGGGCGGCATCCATTGTGCGGCACCGGAGTAACATCCTTAATACTTGTGATCTGAAGACCTGCTGCTGATAAAGCACGGATAGCTGCTTCTCTTCCCGAGCCCGGTCCCTTGACCATTACGTCTACTGATTTAAGTCCATGTACGAGAGCTGCCTTGGTAGCTGTCTCTGCTGCTACCTGAGCTGCATACGGAGTAGATTTCCTTGAACCTCTAAAACCAAGACCACCGGCACTTGCCCAGGCAAGGGCATTTCCTTCAGAATCAGTCAGAGTAACAATAGTGTTGTTGAAAGATGACTGAATATGTGCCTGTCCGTGTTCAACGTTTTTCTTAACGCGCCTCTTTGTAGATTTCTTCGCGCCAGATTGCTGTTTAGCCATTTAAAACTAACCTACTTTCTCTTATTCCTTGTTAATGTGGTACGTAATACTGCCAACCGGGAAGAATTACTTCTTCTTATTGGCAACTGTTCTTCTGGGACCTTTACAAGTCCTGGCATTTGTCTTTGTCTTCTGTCCACGGCATGGAAGGGACTTTCTGTGACGAACGCCTCTGTAGCATCCGATCTCCGTAAGTCTCTTGATGTCCATGGCTACCTGACGACGAAGGTCACCTTCGATGGTATACTCTTTTTCCAGAATATCACGGATCTTTGCTACTTCATCTTCCTTTAGATCCCTGACTCTGGTGTCAGGATTGACGCCTGCCTTTGAAAGAATCTCATTTGAGCTGGCTCTGCCTATGCCATAAATATAGGTAAGACCGATCTCAACTCTCTTCTCTCTAGGTAAATCAACACCAGCGATACGAGCCATTGTGAGCACAAACCTCCTTTTTTAAATTATAGTACGCAAATTTTATGAATCACGATCCCCCGGAACAAAACCGATGGCTTTATCCCTGAACCTGCTTATGCTTGGGGTTCTCGCAGATTATTCTTATCTTTCCTTTTCTCTTGATAACCTTGCACTTTTCGCACATAGGTTTTACCGAAGACCTGACCTTCATTTCGATGCCGCTCCTTCCTTTTTCTGTAAACACCGCTATATAAGCGGCTCTGACACATCCTCTGATGCGTTTCTTGCGAAAGCCGAATGGTATTATATCACTATAATGTCTTACCATGCAAGAAGTTTTTCAAGGAGAACCTATTTATCCCTCCAGATGATCCTGCCCTTTGAAAGGTCATAGGGAGACATCTCTATGGTAACCTTATCACCGGGAAGAATACGGATGAAGTTCATCCTGAGCTTGCCGCTTATATGGGCAAGTACCTGGTGTCCGTTCTCCAGCTCCACCTGGAACATCGCATTGGGGAGCTTTTCCACTACTTTTCCTTCAATTTCAATTACATCTGCTTTCGACATATTTCCTCGTACTTAAATCCGGTTACAGTATTTCAACTATAGCCTCAAAAACTTCATCGGGCTCTTTCGTTCCGTCGACCGTGTGGAGTACACCGGCCTTTGTGTAATAATCGATCAGAGGCTGGGTCTGCTCGTGGTACACTCCGAGACGTTTTTTAACCGTTTCGGGCTTGTCATCGTCACGGAGGACAAGCTCGGATCCGCATTTATCACAGATTCCGTCCTTTGCCGGCTTCAGATATTTAAGATGATATGTGGCTCCGCATTTCAGACACGCACGTCTTCCTGACATTCTGTTTATGATGTTCTCGTCGGGAACGTCCACATCTATGGCAAAATCGACTTTCTCACCGAGCTTTTCCAGCTCGCTCGTCAGAACCTCTGCCTGTGGGATCGTCCTCGGGAAGCCATCCAGAACATAACCGTTCTTACAATCTGCATCCGCAACTCTGTCGAGAAGTATCCTCACCGTGAGCTCGTCGGGAACAAGCTGTCCCTCATCCATGTATTTCTTCGCTTCTTTTCCAAGCTCCGTTCCGTTCTTGATATTCGCACGGAATATATCTCCGGTTGAGATGTGGGGAATGCCGTACTTTTCGGCTATCCTCTTTGCCTGTGTTCCTTTCCCGGCTCCGGGAGCTCCCAGCATGATTATCTTCATAATGTATTTCCTTCCTTTCAGAAAGATCCTTCGCTACGCTCAGGATGACAAGCTGAATTTTCCTTCGCTACGCTCAGGACAGCAATAAACTATGCCAAAAATCCCTTATAGCTTCTTACCAGCATTCTGGACTCTATCTGCTTCAGTGTCTCGAGGATAACTCCTACGATAATGATAAGGCTGGTTCCTCCGAAGGATACATTCGCTCCGAAAAATCCGTTGAAGAAGATGGGTATGACCGCAACGATCACGAGCCCGACTGCTCCGATGAATATTATGTAGTTCAGTATATTCGTAAGATAGTCATTGGTGGGCTTTCCGGGACGTATACCGGGAATAAAGCCGCCCTGCTTCTTTAGGTTGTCCGAAACCTCCAGAGGATTGAAGGTAATGGAGGTATAGAAGTATGCGAAAAATACCACCAGTACTATGTATATCAGCAGCCCTATGCTGTAAATTGGAGCTGCGGGATTACACCAGTTTCCTGAATTCAGGAGCCTTAGGATCTGTCCTCCCAGATTCGAACCCGCCTGTATTCCGAAGAGCTGGCAGATAACAATGGGGAACTGCATTATGGAGGATGCAAAGATAACGGGAATAACTCCGCTGGTATTTACCTTAAGAGGAATACTGCTCTGGGTTCCTCCCACCATCTTTCTTCCGGCTACCTTTCTTGCATACTGAACCGGGATCCTTCTCTCCGCACCGTTAAGAAGTACGGTAAGAACAACAGTTCCGAGAATGACTGCCAGAATGACCACTGCAGCAAGTATTGCCATCAGCACTTTTCCGTCCATATAGTTGGACCGGATGAACATATCCCACAGCGAGGACATATCCTGGGGCAGTCTCGAAATGATATTTATTGTCAGGACTATGGAGATACCGTTTCCGACTCCCTTTTCCGTGATCTGTTCACCAAACCACATAAGGAGCGCTGAACCTCCCGTAAGTCCCGTAACGATCATGATCCCGATAATCCAGGGGTTCATGTTCGTTTCCATAATACCCTGATTGTAGAAGCCTATGGCCATGGCCGATGACTCCAGGATCGAAAGACCTATGGTCACATAACGGGTTATGGAGATCAGAACCTTACGTCCTTCCTGTCCGTCCCGCTGTTTTTCCTCTAGATAAGGAATGGCTATGGTCAGAAGCTCGATGATGATCGATGATGTAATGTAGGGTGTGATGTTCAATGCAAAGATCGACATATTCTCAAAGGAACCGCCGGTAAAAGCATTGAAAAATCCGAAATTATCCCCTGTGAGGTTTGCAAACCACTGTGAGAAGTATTCACGGTTCACACCCGGTATCGGAAGCTGACAGCCAAGCCTTATAAGAAACAGTATCAATAAAGTATATAAAATCCTGTCCCTGATATCCTTGATCTTAAAGGCATTGCGTACTGATTCAAGCATCAGATCACCTCAGCTTTCCCACCTGCAGCCTCAATTTTTGTCTTAGCTGTCTCAGAAAATGCGTTTGCCTTAACAGTCAGCTTTTTTGTAATCTCTCCGTTGCCAAGGATCTTGAGCCCGTCATAGGTATCTTTTATGATCCCTCTTTCAATGAGATCTTCACTGACTACGGTATCGCCGTCCTCATAGTAGTGCTCAAGTGTACTTAAGTTTATGGCAACAATATTCTTCCTGTTGATATTCTTAAAGCCGCGCTTCGGAATCCTTCTGTAAAGGGGCATCTGTCCGCCCTCGAACCCGATCCTGGGTGCTCCTGAACGTGCCTTCTGACCCTTATGTCCATATCCTGCGGTTTTTCCGTTTCCGGAAGCGTGTCCGCGACCCTTACGGAAATTATTCTTATGTTTCTGACTTGCAGCAGGTCTTAAATTATTTAATTCCATCTCTTGTCGATTCCGCTCCTTCCCTATTACATCGCTTCCCGCTCTATATGAGCGGATTTGACCCATTTGTGATGCAGCTTTCCGGCATCACAAAGGATAATTCTGAAAGCTAACTTTCAAAATTATATTTCCTCCACTTTTACCATGTGCTTCACTGCATTGCACATTCCGCGTACTGCTTCATTATCAGGCAGCTCAACGAATTTATTTGTCCTCCGGAGTCCCATCGCCTCAACTGTAGCCCTGTGCTTCGGAATGGCACCGATAGGGGATTTAATAAGTGTTACCTTTAATTTTCCTGACATTTTGACTGCCTCCTTAAGCCATTACTTCTTCTACGGTCTTTCCGCGAAGTCTGGCCACCTCTTCAGGTGTCTTTATCTGGGAAAGTGCGTTGATGGCTGCAAGAACCACGTTCTGCTTGTTATTCGATCCCAGCGACTTTGTACGGATATTCCTGATCCCTGCAAGCTCGCAGACTATACGCGCGGGACCTCCTGCGATTATACCTGTTCCTTCGGGAGCCTTCTTCAGAAGAATGGACGCTCCTCCGAATTTGCCGATAAAATCATAGGTGATGGATCCGTTATCATCTATCGCTACATCTATAAGCTTCTTTGCTGCGTCCTCCTTGCCCTTGCGGATTGCTTCGGGAATTTCCGCTGCCTTTCCGAGGCCGACACCAACGTGTCCGTTACGGTCGCCCAGAACCACAAGTGCCGAGAAACGCATATTACGTCCGCCCTTTACAACCTTGGTGACCCTTTTAATCGTAACCACCTTATCTTCCAGCTCAAGGCTGTTTGCATCAATAATGCTGTGCTTCATTGTCTTCTCCTTCCTCCTTAGAATTTGAGTCCCTCTTCTCTGGCAGCATCTGCAAGAGCCTTAACCTTGCCCTGGTAGATAAAGCCGCCTCTGTCGAAGACAACTTCCTTGATGCCTTTGTCCAATGTTCTCTTTGCGATAACCGTTCCCAGATACTTTGCTGCTTCCACGTCATCTGTATACTTCAGTTCGCTTCTCACAGCCTTCTCCGTTGTCGATGCTGAAACCAGCGTATTTGCCGCATCGTCATCTATTACCTGTGCATACATATGCTTATTGCTTCTGAATACAGAGAGCCTGGGCCTTGATGAAGTACCACTCAGAGTCTTGCGTATCTTCATATGTTTTTTTGCACGAACGTCTGATCTCTTTTTCTTACTGACCATTCCAAGTGTCCTCCTTAATTACTTCTTACCGGCCTTGCCGACCTTGCGTCTGATTCTCTCATCTGAATACTTGATACCCTTGCCCTTATAAGGTTCAGGCTTCTTCTTTTCCCTGATGACAGCTGCATACTGTCCGACCTTTTCCTTATCGATACCGCTTACCTCGATCTTATTGTCGGTAACCTTTGTCTCGATACCTTCAGGATCCTCCATCTCAACGGGATGTGAATAACCAAGAGTAAGTGTAAGCTTCTTTCCCTGCTTTGCAGCTCTGTATCCGACACCGTTTATCTCAAGTATCTTCGTATATCCTTCCGTAACACCCACAACCATATTGTTGATAAGTGCTCTTGTGAGACCGTGAAGAGCCTTTGTCTCTTTCTCGTCATTGGGACGCTCTACCTTTAATTCCCCGTTCTCCTGTTTGATGCTCACTACAGAAGGAAGAGTCCTTGATAATGTCCCCTTCGGTCCCTTTACAGTCACCTTGTTATTTTCTGCTACCTCGACGGTTACTCCGCCGGGGATAGCGATAGGCATTTTTCCGATTCGTGACATGCCCGCTCCTTTCTCATATAATTAACCAAATTCAAAACAGCTGCTATTTTCCCGGTCCCACTCGCGCATGGCGCTTTGTGTCGCTTCAGGTGTTCGCTTCCGGGAAGCCCCGGGGCACTGACACGCTTAGCGCTTTGCGTCGCTTCAGGTGTTCGCTTCCGGGAGGCCCCGGGGTGCACTCGCGCATAGCGCTTTGCGTCTCTTCAAGTGTTCGCTTCCGGGAGGCCCCGGCCCCACTCGCGCTCAGCGCTTTGCGTCGCTTCAGGTGTTCGCTTCCGGGAGGCCCCGGGGTGCACTCGCGCATGGCGCTCGTAACGCACCCGTAAACGATCCGCTGGATCGTTTACCAGACAAACGCTAGGACTTCGCCGCCGACGTTGAGCTCACGGGCCTTTTTGTCGGTTATCACTCCCTCATTTGTTGAAAGAATCGCGATACCGAGGCCGCCGAGAACTCTGGGAAGCTTCTCCTTCCCTGCATAAACACGGAGTCCGGGCTTACTGATCCTCTTTAATCCCGAGATAACCCTTGTGTTCTTGTCATCAGCGTACTTTAATGTGATCCTTATATCCTTGAAGTTTCCGTTCTCAACGAGATCGTACTTCTTTACATAACCCTCATCCACAAGGATATCTGCTATAGCAAGCTTCATCTTGGATGAAGGAATGTCAACTGTATCATGCTTTGCAGTATTTGCATTACGGATTCTGGTAAGCATATCTGCAATAGGGTCATTTGTTGTCATCGACACATACTCCTTTCCATAACCTTAGGTCGGCTTACCAGGATGCCTTCTTAACACCCGGGATCTGTCCCTTATACGCCAGCTCTCTGAAGCAAACGCGGCAGATGCCGTATTTCCTTAAGACTGCATGGGGACGACCGCAGATCCTGCAGCGTGTGTATGCCCTTGTTGAGAACTTGGGCTTTCTCTGCTGCTTAAGCTTCATAGACAATTTTGCCATTGAAAGTTCCTCCTTATCTCGCAAAAGGCATATTGAAAAGCCTTAAAAGTTCCCTTGCCTCTTCATCGGTCTTCGCCGTGGTAACAACTATTATGTCCATTCCCCTTACCTTATCGATCTTGTCATACTCGATCTCAGGGAAGATAAGCTGCTCCTTGATACCCAGAGCGTAATTTCCTCTTCCGTCAAAGGAATCTGCGCTCACTCCGCGGAAGTCACGCACTCTGGGAAGCGCCAGGTTTACAAGGCGGTCAAGGAATTCATACATTTTCTCGCCCCTTAAAGTAACCTTACAGCCGATAGGCATTCCTTCACGGATCTTGAAGTTTGCCACAGCCTTCTTTGCCTTTGTGACAACGGCCTTCTGTCCGGTAATGGTCTGCATATCCGCCACTGCGGAATCAAGAACCTTGGCATTGTCTTTTGCTTCTCCGACGCCCATGTTGACTACGATCTTTACGAGCTTCGGAACCTGCATTACGTTCTTATAGCCAAACTTCTTCGTCATCGCCTCGACGATCTCTGTCTGGTACTGTTCTCTCAGTCTGCTCAATGTTTCTTCCTCCTAAGCCTTAGTCAACCGCCTCGCCGGACTTACGGTCAAAGCGGACCTTCTTTTCTCCGTCAACCCTGAAACCGATCCTGACAGGCTTTCCATTGTGCTCAAACATTACGTTGCTTAAATCCAGAGCTGCTTCCTTGTGGACGATACCTCCGTCCTGGTTTGTCGCTGAGGGCTTTTCATGCTTTGCGATCATGTTTACACCTTCTACGACTACCTTCCTCTTTTTGTAATCAACGGAAATGACCTTTCCGCTCTTGCCCTTGTCCTTACCGGCGATGACCTGAACGTTATCGCCCTTTTTTATTCTCATTGTTGCCATATGCACCCTCCCTTACAGTACTTCCGGTGCAAGGGATACTATCTTCATGAAGTGCTTGTCACGAAGCTCACGTGCAACCGGTCCAAAAATACGTGTTCCTCTGGGGGTTAAGTCCTCCTTGATGATGACAGCCGCATTGTCGTCGAAGCGGATATATGAGCCGTCCTTACGGCGGATGCTCTTAACCGTGCGTACTACAACAGCCTTTACTACATCACCTTTTTTAACAACTCCGCCGGGTGTTGCATCTTTGACAGTAGCAACGATGGTATCACCTACGCCGGCATATCTCCTCATTGAGCCGCCCATAACTCTGATGCAAAGGATTTCCTTAGCGCCGGTATTATCTGCGACTTTTAATCTGGTTTCCTGCTGTACCATGCTAAAACTCCTTTCACCTTAGTTACTTAGCTCTTTCGATGATCTCGACAAGCCTCCATCTCTTTGTTTTGCTTAAGGGTCTTGTCTCCATAACCGTAACGGTATCACCAATATTGCATTCATTTTTTGCATCCTCAGCCTTAAGCTTGTAGGTTCTCTTTACTATCTTCTTGTAAAGCGGATGCCTTACGTTATCGACAACTGCAACCGTAATGGTCTTGTCCATTTTGTTGCTCGTAACCTTTCCGGTACGCGTCTTTCTAAGATTTCTTTCTGACATGATTTTGGTCTCCTTAAAATATCTTCAGTTCAGGACTTTGCCGCACTTTCTGTCAATACAGTCTGTATCCTGGCAATGTTCTTTCTTACTTCCTTTATTCTGCTGGTGTTATCGAGCTGATTTGTTGCATTCTGGAACCTTAAATTGAAGAGCTCCTTCTTTGCTGCCGTCAAAGCTTCACCGAGCTCGGAAACCGATTTATCTCTTAATTCCTTAACGTAATTATCAGTTTTCATCAGATGTCACCGCCTTTTAATTTAACCTGTTCAAGAAGGTCGTCCTTGCTAACGATCTTGCACTTGCAGGGAAGCTTGTGGGATGCAAGACGAAGTGCTTCCCTTGCAGTATCCTCGGGAACTCCTGCTATCTCGAACATAACGCGTCCGGGCTTTACTACAGCTACCCAGTAGTCAACAGCACCTTTTCCCGATCCCATTCGGGTCTCAGCGGGCTTTGCTGTAACCGGCTTGTCGGGGAAAATCTTGATCCAGACTTTTCCGCCACGCTTCACATATCTTGTCATAGCGACACGGGCTGCCTCAATCTGATTTGAGCGGACCCATACAGGCTCGAGAGCGACTATTCCGTACTCTCCGTATGTTATTGTATTGCCGCTGTTTGCTTTTCCTTTAAGGGAACCACGCATCTGCTTACGATGCTTAACTCTCTTCGGCATTAACATTACTGATCTCTCCCTTCTCTACCGGCAGCAGCTCCTGCTTCCTGTTTATTCTTACCGGGAAGGATCTCACCCTTGTAGATCCAAACCTTTACGCCTACCTTACCGTATGTGGTATCAGCCTCGGCAAATCCGTAGTCGATATCAGCCCTTAAGGTCTGAAGAGGGATGGTACCCTCCGAATAGAACTCTCTGCGGGCAATATCAGCACCGCCCAGGCGTCCTGAAACCGAAGCCTTGATACCCTTCGCGCCGTTCTTTATGGTTCTCTGCATAGCAGACTTCATGGCGCGGCGGAAAGAAACACGGTTCTCAAGCTGCTGTGCGATGTTCTCCGCAACGAGCTGAGCATCCAGATCTGGGCGCTTTATCTGCCTGATCTCTATATCAATATTCTTTCCGGTCTTTCTCTGAAGAACAGCCTTTGTCTTCTCGATATCCTTACCGCTCTTTCCGATAATGATACCGGGCTTTGAGGTAAATACGGTTGCCCTTACCCTTCCGGCCGATCTTTCTATCTCTATCTTTGAAATGCCTGCAGCATAGAGATTTCTCTTCAGGTAATCCCTGATCTTATAATCTTCCACAAGATAATCCGCGAAATCACCTTCAGCGTACCATTTTGAATCCCAGTCTTTTATGATACCTACTCTTAAGCCATGGGGATTAACTTTCTGACCCATTCTGTCGAACCTCCCTTACTTTTTCTCATCAAGTACAACATTCAGATGACACATTCTCTTCTCTATCCTGTAAGCCCTGCCCTGTGCCCTGGGCTGTATCCTCTTCATAATGGGACCCGGGGTTGCATAGCACTCGGCTATATAGAGATCGCTTTTGTTCAGTCCGTTGTTGTTCTCGGCGTTTGCTGCTGCGGATTCCAGAAGCTTCAAAATCACGCTTGAAGCATATCTCGGATTATATGTGAGGATTCCCTTTGCTTCTTCATAGCTCTTGCCGCGCACGGCATCAAGCACAAAGCAGGCCTTCTGTACCGGTATCCTGGCGAAGGATAACTTTGCTGAAGGGCGGGTATCCTTATTTGCATTTCTTTCTCTTTTGATCTGGGAACGATGTCCTTTTGCCATCGGATCTAACCTCCTTTCAGTTTATCCTTACTTTACAGACGTAGAGTTGCCTGAGTGTCCTCTATATGTCCTGGTTGCTACAAATTCACCAAGCTTATGACCAACCATATCCTCGGTGATATATACAGGGACATGCTTCCTTCCGTCATGGACTGCTATTGTGTGTCCCACAAAGGAAGGGAAGATGGTGGAACGGCGTGACCAGGTCTTGATAACGTCCTTATTGTCTGCCTTATTCATCTCATCAACCTTCTTTAAGAGACTTGCGTCCGCGAAGGGTCCCTTTTTAAGTGATCGCGACATTACTCTTCCTCCTTATTACCTGTGCAGCGCCCCGCCGTCCTGCGGCCTCTTATCGGCGCCGCTCCCAAACTCATGCGTTAAGAGCCTTTCCGTTTCTTCTTCTTACGATTAGCTTATTGGAAGCCTTTTTCTTCTTTCTGGTCTTTAAGCCAAGTGCCGGCTTACCCCAGGGTGTACAGGGTCCGGGACGTCCGATGGGTGAACGGCCCTCACCACCTCCATGAGGATGGTCGTTGGGGTTCATAACCGAACCACGGACGTGGGGTCTTATGCCCATATGGCGCTTACGCCCTGCTTTACCGTAATTGATAAGGCTGTGATCAATGTTTCCTACCGTTCCTATTGTTGCCCTGCAGTTGATAGGAACCATTCTCATTTCTCCTGAAGGAAGACGGAGTGTTGCGTATTTTCCTTCCTTTGCCATGAGCTGTGCGCTGGCTCCTGCCGAACGTACCATCTGTCCGCCGCGTCCGGGCCTGAGCTCGATATTGTGAACATTGGTACCTACGGGGATATCGCTCAATGAGAGGCAATTGCCTATTCTTATTTCCGCTTCGCTGCCGTTAACGATCTTGTGTCCGACCTTGAGTCCGTCCGGAGCGAGGATGTATCTCTTCTCTCCGTCCGCATATACGAGAAGCGCAATATTTGCGGTTCTGTTGGGATCATATTCGATCCCTGCGACAGTTGCAGGTATACCGTCCTTGTCGTTTCTCTTGAAATCGATGATCCTGTATTTTATTGTTGCTCCGCCGCCTCTGTGGCGAACGGTGATCTTACCCTGATTATTACGTCCTGAATGCTTGGGAAGTCTCACAACCAGACTCTTCTCGGGAGTCTTCTTTGTTACTTCGGCAAAATCAGAACCTGTCATCGCCCTTCTCGAAGGGGTATAGGGGTTATATGATTTGATTCCCATTTTCTGTCTCCTTAGTTTTTATCAGACTTGCACAGATAGTTTTTTATTATCCTGTGCAGCCTATAGTTTCTTTATTTTCAAAGTCCGGTAAAGATCTCGATATCCTTTGAATCCTCGGTCAGGGTAACGATGGCCTTTTTCTTCTTTGCGGTCCTGCCGACAACCATGCCCCTGCGTCTCTTCTTTCCCTGGATATTCAGGGTGTTCACCTTCTTTACCTTTGTTCCCTCAAACATTTTCTCGACAGCCTCGGCTATCTGGGATTTATTTGATTCCGGATTAACAAGGAACGTATACTTCTTTTCCGCCTGTCCGTTCATGGACTTTTCCGTCACCACAGGCTTCAGTATAACGTCATAGTATTTTATGTCTGCCATTATGCGTATACCTCCTCAAGCTTCTGAACAGCTGCCTTCGTGGTGATGACAGTGTTGTATTTCATGATGTCGTAGGTATTGATGGTATTTACCTGAGCAGTGATGACATCGGGAATATTCCTCGCGGAAAGGATGGCATTTTTATCAAGGCTGTCAAGTATGACAATGGCCTTATTTACCTTAAGTGCGTCAAGCACCTCCCGGAATTTCTTTGTCTTTATCTCATCAAGCTTCAGCTCGTCAAGAACTATGAACTTATTGTCCTGAACGCGGCTTGTGAGAGCGCTCTTTAAAGCATACCTCTTTTCCTTCTTATTCATCTTAAAGGAATAATCTCTCGGAACGGGAGCGAATACTACGCCACCGTGTGTCCACTGGGGAGATCTGGTCGAACCCTGACGGGCGTGGCCTGTTCCCTTCTGCCTCCAGGGCTTTCTTCCGCCGCCGGACACTTCGGAACGTGTCTTTGCTTTCTGTGTTCCCTGACGTCTGTCAGCAAGCTGCTGAAGAACTGCCTGGTGAACAAGGTTCTCATTTATCTCTACACCGAAGAGCTCATCGGAAAGCTCCATGTTTCCGACTTCCTTGCCTTCCATGTTGTAAACAGATACACTAGCCATTTTCTTTTCTTTCCTCCTTTCCCTAAAGATTATTTATTTCCCTTGACTGTTTCTTTGATAGTAACAAGGGCCTTCTTTGCTCCGGGAACCGCGCCCTTCACAAGAAGAAGGTTTTTCTCGGCATCAACGCGTACAACCTGAAGATTCTGAACCGTGATCTTCTTTGAACCCATATGTCCGGGCATTCCCTTGCCCTTGTATACACGGCTGGGGCTTGAGCAGGCACCGTTGGAACCCTGATGACGGTGGAACTTGGAACCGTGCTTCATAGGACCCCTGTGCTGTCCGAGTCTCTTGATGGTGCCCTGGAAACCCTTACCTTTGCTGATCGCGGTAGCATCCACAAAATCGCCGGCCTCAAAAATGTCTGCCTTGATCTCCTGTGCGGGCTGATAATCTGATGCGTTATCAAACTTAAACTCACGGACAAACCTCTTGCTCTCTGTACCGGCCTTCTTAAAGTGGCCTGCCATAGCCTTTGTTGTGCCATGAGGATGTGCGATCTTCTTCTTTCCTCCTGCGTCCTTCTCGATAACCTTGTCCTTGATCTCTCCGAATCCAACCTGTACTGCATTGTATCCGTCGTTCTCAACGGTCTTTACCTGAGTGACCGTACAGGGACCGGCTTCCAGAACCGTTACCGGAGTAACTACGCCGTTCTCGTCAAAGATCTGGGTCATACCGATCTTTCTTGCTAAAATAGCCTTAGTCATTTTCTCACCTTTCTGCATTGGAACACCCCTCTAAACAAAAGATGTTCATACATTGTTGCTGATTACTCCTGCTTCATTTTGATGTCGATGTAGACACCAGCGGGCATTTCAAGCCTTGACAGTGTTTCGACAGTCTTCTGTGTGGGCTGGATGATGTCGATGAGCCTCTTATGGGTCCTCTGCTCAAACTGCTCTCTTGAGTCCTTGTACTTATGTACCGCACGAAGGATGGTAACAACCTCCTTCTTTGTGGGAAGGGGTACCGGTCCGCTGACCTCTGAGCCGTTCTTCCTAACTGTCTCGATGATCTTTTTTGCTGATGCATCTATCAGCTGATGATCATAGGCTTTCAAAATGATTCTCATTACCTGATTTGTCATAAAAAAAGTCGCCTCCTTATTCGTACTTTTAACCAGCACGACAAGCGGTGACTGTACACGTTTCCGGGTGTGTCCTAAACCCACAGCGGACTCATTCCCGTTGTTCTCCGTATTTTTACGGAACTTTTACCGGAACTGCCTGCATTTTGCTAAGCTGCTCCGGCGTGCTACAGTGACTTGCCGTCAGTATCCAGACTTGACATTCGCTCCACGGAGATACCGGATCCGCAGGCCTTCCCTGCCTTTCCGCAACTTCACGCTTCATAGCTATCAATGTCACAGCAATCGCTATTATACATTGGGTTTTTTCATAATGCAAGGGATTTTTTTATATTTTGATTTGTTTTTTTGACCTTTTTGATTTTTTTACCCTGTAGCAGGCGCCGCTATAGGAGCGGGCGGCGCCACAGGAAGACCGATTTATCAAGAACCGCTGGCTTTATTGTTCAGGGCAAAGTATTAGAGTCTGAAGCCCGGGAAGGATCATCTATGGTGAACTGTTACAATTGTTTTACTTACACCACCTGCCGGCAGCCCCGCATGGCAGAATGAGTCCGGAAGCCGTGACCGGAAGTCCCACTTCATCGGCCTCCGTGCAGCCTCCCCTTTTTTTCGTTATAAGAGATCCCAGCATGTATCTGAGAACCGCAGGCTGAAGGCCCGTGGTATACGAATTTACAAGAAAGAAAAGTGGATCCTCCGAAAGAAGCTCCGCCGCACTTTCAATAAAAGAATAGATATTGTCCTCCATCTTCCATATCTCACCCTTAGGTCCCCTGCCGTAGGAAGGCGGGTCCATCAGGATACCGTCATACTTACTGCCTCTTCGGATCTCACGCTCCACAAGCTTCTTACAGTCATCCACGAAAAATCTGAGCCTTTCTGCGGGAATACCTGAAAGGCTGCAGTTTTCCTTCGCCCAGCCTACCATACCCTTTGAAGCATCCACGTGTGTTACGCGGGCTCCCGCTGCCGCACAGGCTGCAGTTGCCCCTCCTGTATAGGCAAAGAGATTAAGAACCTTTATCTCTCTTTCCGGACTATCGGCTTTCGCATCCCTTATGCGTTCTGCCATCCATTCCCAGTTTACCGCCTGCTCGGGAAAAAGACCCGTATGCTTAAAGGAGAATGGTTTTAAATTAAATTTCAGGGTTTTTCCGGCACTCTTCAGGCTGTATCCTATGCTCCATTCCTCCGGAAGATCAAAAAACTCCCAGCTGCCGCCGCCTTTTGCGCTTCTGTGATAGTGGCCGTTCCGTTTCTTCCATCCGTAGTTTTCTTTCGGAGTTTCCCAGATCACCTGGGGATCCGGTCTGACAAGGATATACTTTCCCCAGCGCTCCAGCTTTTCACCCTTTGATGTATCGATAACTTCATAGTCTTTCCAATTGTCTGCAACAAGCATTTATTTCTCCGTTCGAAAAAAATATAAGGATTCTTCGCTTCGCTCAGAATGACAGCATTCCAAAAAAGATATGAGGATTCTTCGCTTCGCTCAGAATGACAGTATCCCAAAAAAGATATGAGGATTCTTCGCTGCGCTCAGAATGACAGCTTTATAAAAAGCTGTATCAGATCGGCAGGCATTAGCAGATCCGGGGGAGACCCTCACCGTACAGAGGCCCCACTATCCTTTCACCGCCGATCCCGGTTTTAAGTATAAGCTTTCCTTCGCCGGCAGTCACCGGACTTTCCGCGTATCCTATTATCTCTGCCTCTTCGCCGTATTTTGATCTTCGAATTATGTCAACCGCCTTATCCTTATCCTTAGCTGCTACGGTACAGACCATCTTCCCCTCGTTACCCATGTACAGGATATCAAGCCCCAGAAGAGCGCTGAAGTCCCTCACCGCGTCACTCACGGGAAGCTTTTCTTCTATAATAAATATGTCTTGCCCCGACTCCTTTGAAAACTCGTTCAGTACCGTCCCGAGACCGCCCCTTGTCACATCCCGCAGGGCATGGACTTCTATGCCGTTATCAAACAGTCTCCTCACCATTTCATTTAACGGAGCATTGTCGCTTTTTATCTTTTCATTTCTGATGCTGAGGCGCTCCTTCATTATTGCGGCATGATGATCCCCGATATTTCCCGATAATATGACCGCGTCTCCCTCCTTTATTAAGGAAGCTCCCACGTTCACCTTTTCATTGAGAAAACCCACACCGGCTGTGTTTATGATAAGACCCGGGTTATCATCCTTACCGCCTTTATGCTCTATCACCTTCGTGTCTCCGGCAACGATCCTTACCCCGGCTTCCTCCGCGGTTTCCGCCATGGAATGAACGATCCTTTTAAGAAGCCCGGTATCAAGTCCTTCCTCCAGCACAAAGCCGGCGGTAAGATACTTTGGCTCTGCTCCGCTCATAAGGATATCATTCACTGTTCCACAGACAGAGAGCCTTCCTATATCCCCTCCGTCATAGATAAGAGGCTGCACCACAAAAGAATCCGTAGTGAGTGCGAGTCTCTTGCCTCCGGGAACCACAGATGAATCCTCCATCCTGTCAAGATATTCATTATGAAATTCGTTCCGGAATACTTCCTCAATAAGCTTTGAGGTGGCATCTCCGCCGCTTCCGTGTGATAAGGTAATGTTATTCATAGCCTTCTTCAGCAATTATCATCTGTTTATAAATTCATTAAAGCAGGCGCCCTCCCTGGATACCATACAGGCGCCTTTGGGGGCAGAGGGTGTGCAGATGCTGCCAAACAACGGACAGTCCATGCTTTTTTCTTCCCCGGTGATCACCTTTGAACAGTGACAGCCGGCATTCTCCCTGTCCTCCGTGAGATCGGAGCTTCCCGCATCGAAATCACCAAATTCCCTGCGAAGGTACAGACCCGAATTCTCCAGCATCCCCAGTCCTCTCCAGGATGCGTCCCCGGCTTCAAAAAACCTGTCCATAGCCTTAAGCGCTTTTTTGTTTCCTTCAACCGTCACTACCGAGGGATAGAAATTCTTTACAACTCCCTTTCCCCTAAGCTTCACGAGGGCAAATACAGCATGAAGGATGTTCCCCGCGTCAAAGCCCGCTGCCACCATGGGGGTGCCTATATCCGCTGCTATGGGCTCATAAAGCCCGCAGCCTGTTACTGTACAGACATGACCCGGAAGGAGATATCCGTCCATTCTTCCGCCGATCCGCTTAACCACCTCCGGCATGGTCTTTAGGGAGGTGAGAAGCTTTATATTGCTGATACCGTCTTTCCCGGCATTTTCAAGTAAAGCTGCATAAACCGGCGCCGTAGTCTCAAAGCCCACAGCAGCGAAGATATAGTTATGTAAACTATCCTTTGCTGCCTGTTCAAGCATATCAAGCGGGGAATAAAGCATCCTTATATCGCCGCCACGTGCCTTTGCCTCTTCCAGAGTGCCCCGGCTCCCCGGTACCCTTAAAAGATCCCCAAAGGAACAGATCACATTTCCCGGCTCCTCCGAAAGGGCGATGAGCCTGTCTATATAGGAAGTAACCGTCACACAGACAGGACAGCCCGGACCCGACACCATATGGATGTGAGGGGACAAAAAAGACCGGATGCCGCTTTTCACGATGGCGGCTGTATGCGAGCCGCAGATCTCCATAAGACTGACATCCGGACCGTTATAGTTTTTTAGGAATTCGACTATTTCTTTATCTGTCATTCACAGACCTTTTCAATAGTTGTCATCCTGAGCGTTAGCGAAGGATCTCTCCCGATCAGTAAAAAGATTCTTCGGGCTACACGCCCAGGTATTATCAAGGGTGAACTGTTACAAGCAGCAATGGTTTACATAAAATTACGCTTCCAGCTCCCGGATGTAATCTGCAAATTCTGTCATGAAATCCGCATCCTCTTCTGTAAGCTTCTGTATAATGCATCCGGCGTGAACCAGCACCCTGTCATCGATATTAATGTCAACTAGTCCCGCGTATGCTTCTACGAGATTTCCGCTGAAATCCACCGTGGCCTTCCTGTCCTTTACGGCAATGACTCTTCCCGGAAGTGCAACGCACATATGCCTTACCCCTTTACATCCGCTGTGCTTCCGGCCGCTTCCGTTGCTTTGGCAGCCGCCTCTGCTTCAGCCTTTTTCTTTGCTTCCATGGCTGCCTTTGCCGCCGCAGCCTTTTCGACAGCGATACGCGCCTGCTCCGCGAGAGCTTCCTTCTGTTTATCGGAGAGGTCAAATTTCTTCTCTATCTTCTCTGTTCCGGGCTCCTGATACTGCTGTCCCATGGAAAGAGACTTCTTCGGACAGTTGTCAACGCAGCTCCTGCACTGTATACAGGAAAAAGGACGTATTGCCCACGTCTGTCCTTTCTTGTCAACCGTTATGGCTCCCGTGGGACACCTCATCTGGCAGAGTCCGCAGAGTATGCAGACATCCATATCATTTTCCACATGACCCCTGGTACGTTCCGGGAATTCTCTCGGCTCGAAAGGATATTTAACTGTGGCAGGCTTTGAAAAGAGATTCTTCAATGTCTGGCCGATATAATTCACATTATTCATTAATTGTCTATTCCGCTCCTCTCGTCATACTGTATTCTACCGCCTTTATATGCGGAGCTTTAGCGCTCCGTACAGCTTATACAAGGGTCAATGGCAACCACGAGAATAGGCACGTCGGACAGAGAGCATCCCTGCAGCGTCTCCGTAAGTGCCGGAATATTTGCAAAGGTCGGTGTGCGGACTCTCATACGTTCAAGGAACTTCGTTCCGTTTGCCTTAACGTAGTAGCAGGCTTCGCCCCTCGGCTGCTCTATCCGGGTCATGTGCTCTCCTTTCGGGAAGCCCTTAACCGGAACCATTACCTCACCGGCCGGCACCTTTTCTATTGCCTGGCGGATAATGCTGATGCTCTGCAGTATCTCCTGTGCACGCACAAAGGTTCTTCCGTAGGTATCGCAGTCATCACTGGTTATGATCTCAAAATCAATATCATCATAGGCTGCGTATCCCAGCTTCCTGGAATCCCTCTTTACCCCGCTCCCGCGAAGGAAGGGACCGCAGCAGCCCAGCTTCTCAACCTGCTCGGCGCTTAAAAAACCCACTCCGCAGAGCCTTGATTTTACCGCACTGTCGTTCAAAAAGGCCTTGACGTCAATAGCCAGTTCCTTTTCTATCTCATCCAGAACAGGAAGGAAGCTCTTCAGCATATCATCAGGAATATCCCTTCTGAGTCCTCCCACATCAAGAATGGAAAAAATCACCCTGCCTCCTGTGGCAGCTTCCAGCATATCGAGAACCTTCTCCCTGATCCTCCAGGTATCCATAAACAGGCTCTCAAAACCAAAGGCATCAGCCATAAGCCCCAGCCAGAGAATATGACTGTGCATCCTGGACATCTCAAACAGAATGGTCCGGAGATAATTTGCTCTCTCCGTCACCTCGATATCCATAATATGCTCAACAGCATCGCAGTACCCGAAGCCGTGTCCGAAGGAGCAGATGCCGCAGATACGCTCCGCAACATAAACCATTTCCTTAAAATCCTTCTTTGTGACAAGGCTCTCCAGACCTCTGTGCACAAAGCCTATTGAAGGAACCGCCTCCACAACCTTTTCATCCTCCAGAACCAGATCCAGATGGATAGGCTCGGGAAGAACGGGGTGCTGCGGTCCGAAGGGTATTACCGATCTTGATGACATTTATTTACCCTCCTTTTCTTCTTTATGCGCAAAGGGTGCTTTCTCCTTGGTCCTGTAAAGGCCGCCCCTGAAATCCAGCGTTATTCCGTCTATCGCAATGCCATGAAGGTCATGTATCTCATTTTCATAAAGCCAGGCAGGGGGGAATAAGCGGCTGATACTCTGCACATGCTCTCCCTCATCCGTATGTATCTTTACCTGTACCTCATCATAGCCTTTTCCAAAGGTATAAAGGATCTCATAACCATCCTCCACGGTTGTGGCACATATCTGTATCAGACGGTAATGTTCCTCCTCCAGACTCTGCACCTCGGAAAGAATGGTGCGGCGTGAAACTCTTCTAAATTCCTGTTCCATAATCCATGCTCCTGAATATCAATGCAAATTAAATCCTGATGCCCTGTTTTTACGCTTTATCGAAATGAACCTCGCATGTAGCGTGGTTCTTCATCGCTTCCCTTTTTTCATCCAGTATGGCAAGTGCCTTTACCACCCCGTCAATAAGAGCCTCCGGTCTCACTGCACAGCCGGGCACGTAAACGTCGACAGGAATGACCGTATCCACTCCTCCGGAAATATTGTAGCAGTCCTTGAAGATCCCTCCGTCACAGGCGCAGATCCCGGCGGCTATCACCACCTTCGGATCAGGCATCTGGGAATAAAGCTGCCTTACCACCTGCTTAGTCTGGGCATTCACTCCTCCGGTCACCACCATGATGTCTGCATGCTTCGGATTACCCGTATTAATGATACCGAATCTCTCCACATCGAAACGCGGCGTGGTGGACGCCAGAACCTCTATATCACAACCGTTGCAGCTCGATGCATCATAGTGCAGGAGCCAGGGTGATCTTGATATTTTCATTGATTTTTCCTCCAGTATTATCCCGTTTTTTCCCTTGTCATCCTGAGCGCGCAGCTCCTGTCATCCTGAGCGCGAAACTCCTGTCATCCTGAGCGCGCAGCTCCTGTCATCCTGAGCACCAGCGAAGGATCTTTTTCGCTTCCGTCAGAACGACATCTGCTTCAGATCCCTGCGATCTTCAGCATTGTAAGTATCAGGAAATTACTGCCTGCCAGCGCCAAAGTGACACCCCAGGAGCTTATCAGCATATTTTCCCACCTGACCCTGGGGAAAACATTATCTATCACTATCATAATGAAGAATATGATAAGCGAAGCCGCGACTCCCACGACATAACTCAAAGGATTCTTTGTGATAAAGAAGAGTGCGACTATCGCCATAAGGAATACTTCCTCATATATTTCCCCGAGCTCAAGGATTCCCAGCACATTTCCGGCAATATCCTGGGTAAGTCCCTTTACCATTTCCTGATGGGCATGGTGTGAGGTGGAGAGATCGAAGGGTGATTTTCTGAGCTTGATGATAAGTATGAAGCAGTATCCGAGGAATACTCCCGGGGTTCTGACTATGGCCGGAACATCCTGGTTTATGATATCGGACACATTAAAGCTTCCGCAGACCATATAAAACCCTATCGCCGTTAAAAGCGTCATGGGCTCATACGCCATCATCTGGATAAACTCTCTCTGGGAACCAAGAGACGAATAAGGTGAATTCGCACTGGATGCTGCCAGCACCAGGAACATATCAGCCAGTGAAAAGGCAAAGAACACAAGCAATATATCGCCGCCGGCAAAGAAAATACAGCCTGAAAAGATGGTAAATATCGTGAATCCCAGTACCAGCGCCGTTTCAAAATTGTTGACCACTATGGCCTGCTTCTCAAAGAGCTTTATAAGGTCATATACCGGCTGAAGGAAGGGAGGTCCCTGCCTTCTCTGAAGCTTTGCTGAAACTACCCTGTCGTAGCCCTCCAGAAAGAAGCCGACTACCGGTGCAAAGACCACAAATGCCACAATGGCAATAACCGTCAAAACTATCTCATTCATCTGATGGCACCTCCTATGGCAAGGATCATCAATACTACCACAAAGGCGGCAGCCACGCACAGGGACGGGATCAGAATCCTCTTTTCACCGAACATCTCCTCCATATACCAGTTGGAGAGGTATGAAGGACGTATGCCGCCGAATGCGTCTACAAAGTGTCTGTCATCCCCCGCATTTGCGCCGGCCATATAAGACATGGTCATCTTTTCCTTTCTGTTTAGCAGAAGGAAGAGACCCAGCACCGGCATAAGAGCGATCATTATGAGCATCATCAGCATTACACGGACATCATCGGAGCTTATTATCTGTCCTACCTGCACACCGAATTCCACTGAAAGCATGGGCTGAATAAAGATCTGTCCGAGGAAGGGGAAGGTAGCACAAAGGGTGATGACCAGAGCCGTAAGCATATACATCACATACCATTCGCTCTTATGTATGATATCCCGCAGTGTTTCCGACTGGTGAAGCACAGCGAACAGTTTTCCCAGCCACTTACCCCAGTAAAACATTGTCGTAGCGGAACCGAATACCAGGAAGATCACCAGCAGTACATTATTCGAATCTATATAGGCCTTCAATGCTGCCCATTTCGCAACCAGCATACCGAAGGGTGCCAGGAACATTCCGCAGATGGCAACGGTCATTACAAAGGCCATCTTCGGCATCTTTACGATAAGACCGTGCATATCCTCGATATCCCTGCTGCCGGTTGCGTTTTCCACCGCACCCACGCAGAGGAACATAAGAGATTTTGACACTGCATGGAATAAAAGCAGCATGATCGCTGCCCACGTAGCTGCCGGCTCGCCGACTCCGGAGCAGGCGGTGATAAGTCCCAGATTTGATATGGTGGAATATGCCAGAACCTTTTTCCCGTCACTCTGTGAAATAGCAAGAAGAGATGCCGCGAAGAAGGTGAAGCCTCCAATGGTAGTAACCATTACGCCTGCCAGATTGCCGGTCATAAGTGGTGATATTCTAATAAGAAGATAAACCCCTGCCTTTACCATTGTGGCCGAATGTAAGAGCGCCGATGAAGGTGTGGGAGCCACCATTGCTCCCAGAAGCCAGCGTGAAAACGGCATCTGGGCACTTTTCGTAAAGGCTGCGAAGGAAAGACAGGCAACAGGGATAACTATACCCGCTTTTGCTTCACTCATAGAAATAAGCTCCATCAGGCTTCCGTTACGGTATACTAAGGAACTGTAAAGGATTGCAACGGTGAAGCCGAAGCCTCCGAGAAGGTTCATCCAAAGTGCCCGGAAGCTGTTGGTCACAGCCTCCTCCTTCCTTGTATATCCGATCAACAGGAATGAAATTGTACTTGTTATCTCCCAGAAGAAGAACATCCAGGACATATTATCGGAGGATATCAGACCGTACATAGCCGTCAGGAACAGAAACAGCATCGACTGGAAAAACCAGGGTCTCTTCTCCACATCCGTATGGTGATGATGGTAATCATGGAGATAGCCGTTGGAGTATATACATATTAGACCTCCCACAAGTCCCACCACAAGGAACATAAGGATCGTCAGACTGTCAATCTTCAGCATAGGAGCATTTTCGACAGAGCGTCCGATAAAGTCCAGCCACAGCACCGGCGCAGTCCCGATAAAGGAAAGCAGTATACAGTACCACTTGCCATGCTTTATGGAAAGCACCGTTATCAGCAGAAACAGGAATATCTCTCCCGCCATGATCACATGATTAAAGGCGGTCACCGCTGCCGTCTCCGGCAGGAAATATGTCAGATATCCGTCCCCATAGCCGGCTGCACCGAAGGCCCAGGCACAAAACGCCACATCCAGGATCATCATTACTATGCTCCCCACAGTAACGATCCCTTCCCTCAATGCATCACTCCGGGAAAAATATACCGAAACCGATATCAAAAGCGTAAAGAAAAAAAGAATAAATAATAAAGGCACTGTTTAACTCCTCTCTTCTGCCAAAGCAGTACCTTGTATTATAACACTAATATTTTATTTTTTGAATATGATTTTTGTATGGATTTTTATCCCTTTTCTTTAAGGGGGAATTATTGATTTTTCCTCCGTCTTCTTCTATGATATTACGTGCTGATTGAGATTTAAGAAAACATTTTATACCGTTTTCTTTTGCCCCGGCGGATGCGCCCGGATTTTGGAGACCCCGATGGAGCAGTGGGAATTTGACCTTAGAAACGATATATTCAATGCATTTTTGATAAACAATAAAAAGGCCGCTTCTTTTCTGCTGCAGGATCTGATAGAAAAAAAGGGCGGCGTGTTTTACCGTTACCGCCCCCTTGACATGGCCGAGATATCCAGCATCCGTTTTGACCAGATGTACCTCTGCCGTGCCATCAGGTTTGACAACCATACCGAGGGCGTACTTCGATTTAAGAGCTACGTTTCCTGCTTTACCGACAGAAAAAATTCCTTAAGCATGTGGAATGACTACGCCGATGAGGCGCAGGGACTCTGTATGGAGTACCAGTATATCGACATTCAGGATTTCGCAGAGGAAAACGGTCTCTTCTTTTCCCCCGTGAAATACAGTGATGACTCCTACGGTAATGATGAAGACCGTATCGCCTCCGTGATGAGCATGATGCATAAGCCCAGGATCGAGTCTGACGAGTATGAATGGCGACTCTGGAAGATCGACATGCATTCCAATGATATAGGAAAGATCATGTCCTCCATCCGTCCGAGGAGGATCTACCTCGGAAGAAATGCTGACAGGGAATCCCGTCTTTATGAGGAATTATGCGATATCTGTGATGAAAAGGAGATCGAGCTTATCTGAATATGTGCAGGAAACTGCTGATGGATCTCGCCTTCTCCTTTATCTCTTCCTCATGTTCCTTTAGATAGCGCTTCAGATCCCCGGTTTCCTCACCGGAAAAGCCCTTATTTCTGACCACCTCTCCGGAAGGGATCTTTATCTCTATCTCATCATTTACGGTAACTTCTTTCTCTTTAATGCTTCCATCACCGATAATGACCTTTTTTGTCTTTTTCTCCGGAGCACGCTCAAAGCGCACCAGAACATAATTCTTTCCCGATGCCTTGTCCGTAAGTATACCGGAATGTGTCATTGTGATATCATTGAGAGCCATTGTTCCTTTTCCCGCCTTGGCTTTCCTGCCTTGAGTTTCCCGGAGCTTTTCACTACGAGTATATCATTTCGGGCGGAATTTTGGACAGCAATCAGAATTTATACTTGCATTTTTGTATTCAGGTATGTATAATGACTCTTGCGTTTGAAAAAGACGTGAAATTTTGGGCTATCGCCAAGCGGTAAGGCAACGGACTCTGACTCCGTCACTTCGAAGGTTCGAATCCTTCTAGCCCAGCTCAGTTTTTGGCTTAAATAAGGGATTTCCAGACGGTGCGCATGTTCTGAGCTTGCGCACCGTTTCCCTTTTAAGCCAGTAATTCCTTGATCTTTTCATCATCACGGTAGCTGCCGAACTGGCGGGATTTGTCATAATGACTGACCATTTCACGAGTTCTCTGTCCCGTATAGGTCATGATTGTTTCTTCTGGTATCCCCTGTTCTCTTAAAACTGAAATCCCATAGAAACGGGTTTTATGGGGTGGATAGTAAGGTACTCCTGCGGCAGTACATATCTCTTTAAGGGCATCCGATAAGTATTTTGAGCTTATTGGCTCTCCATAGACGGTAGAAAAAAGATATTCTCCCTCAGAGTGCTTATTACACTGGTCTCTCAGTATCTCGCCTATACGACCTTTTATATCAAAGGGAATCAATCTGGTATGATCCTCATCTTCAACGGCTTTACCCTTAGTATGTTCGACCATTACGGATTTTTGAATACCATTAATCTCCTGTAATACGATACTGCGACATACATCAATGGTTCCGTTCTGGAAATCAATCATATCCTTCTTAAGAGCAGCTATTTCTCCACCTCTCATAAGAGTTGCAAATTTGACCTCTATCATGCGGGAATATTCGTCATCACGCCGTCTACATTCGGCAATTATCCGATCATGTTCTTCATGAGTCCAGATTTTTGTATCTCTCTTTGACTGAAGAATGGTACGACTGAATGAAAGCAGTCTCTTTTTCTTACAGGCTCTTTTTATAGCCATAGGAGATGCCATAACATTAATATTCATCAATACCGCCTCGGTGAATATATACTCAAGGACTGTGACTATTGTATTGAAAACCGTCTCCGATATGGTTTTATTGGCGCACAACTCTTTATAAAATACTACCAGATCCGCATTTTGAATTTTTCTGATATCCTTTTGGGCAAAATCGCTATACTTAATATACTTTTCGTACTTTCCTTTAAGAATACGAAAATTACCGAAAGTCTTTCCCCTAACAGAATCATCAACCTTAAAAGATTTAATCCATTTATCTCCGATAGCCCTTATCGTAAAAGAGTTCTCGCTTATCCGTGATTTGTTAAGATTGATAACCTCGTCTGGAAAATAGATTTTACAAAGCTCCGCCAAAAAATCTACATAATCAGAGCGTTTAACCTGCTGACCCTTTGCCCTAGTCTGATAAAATATCCGACCCCTGTTGTCAATGTGCTTAACGGAATCCCGAGAAATATCACCTGCTCTCTTTTCTGAACTCCGCGCTCCTGTAATCTTCCTAATAATTTCTGACTCAATATTTGCCATTATCATATATCTTGAGCCATCGTCATTGTTAATGATAACAGAGTCCCAAATCATAAACAAGGTATTCAGTTGTAAGCTATTATTGATAATATCTCCCAATTTGCTTACCTCAAAACCTGAATGTTAAAGGGTTGCGTAAAGTTACTTATATTGTGTCAAATACATTTGTAAGGGAATACTGCTTCTGTTTTGCTTTACTGTATAGATTTTCCTTTTTATCTACACAGATATAGCCATCCAGTAAACCTTTATACTCCATTTTATATATATAATTTTCATCGAAGAAGAGAACGGACGAAAGTCTCCTGTATAACTGAAAACCTGAGTCAAATTCGTTCAAACCCCTATAAAATTTAAGAAAATTATCTGGACTATATGGAGATGTAACAAAATAAGTTCTGCAAGCTAAAGGTTTATTGAAATAGCGGGAGGACGCCGTCACTTTTCCTCTGGAAAAAGGATTAAACATTGCAAGCATTTCTGAAAAAGGAACTGTCTCCGGTCTGAATTCATCCAATATAATGGTAGGTTCTGCCTGATAATACTGGAAAGCGTCTTTAGTTGTAGTAGAAATATAGTATTCACCTAATTCCTTCGCAAGTTTTTCTGCTAAAAATGTTTTTCCTGTTTCACTCGGGCCATAAAACCAGTGAACCCCTACCAGTTCATTATTTTCTTCCATTTCTTTATAAAGCGCATCCGCACACCTTTCCAAATAAAGCTCATGGGCTTTCTGAAGCTTCTGACTATTTTTTGCATAGACCGATCCGGAAAGTTCTTTTTTAGCTCCTTTAAGTGAAAGTTCACCCGTCCCGATAAGATCAAGCATTGTATTTATTCTATTTGCTGATGTTATCCCCTCAACTTTTTTCACTTTCTGAGACATCTTCTGCATATACTCTGTGTAATCAAAATTTGCCCTTACTTCGCTGAAAGAGTATTGATGCTTATGCCTCGCTTCCTTAGTAGCATGAACTAAATATGCAAACCCGTTATTAACGTCACCTTTCCATATCTCAATGGACTGCGGATTATCGCCGATTTCCTTTGCAATTTGATTAACAGAACGGGCATTACTAAACTGCATCATGACATGAACATTATCCGCAGCAGGTGTGACGTTATCGTCCTTCAGATCTTGATTATGTAATATCCCCGCCCAACGTTTTGGCTTAAGAACCGTATCAATCAACTCATAAACATCATCTGGGCTCATATTGTTTGGCAAATGATCCACCTGCTGTGTATACATGAAATTTCGATTCTTTTTTGGTTTTCTGGTCACAGACACTGTGCCACACCCCTTTCAAAAATCAATATTTTTTTGTAGTTTTCTGACACACTTTTTTATTCTCGGCTGGGGATAACAAGCCCTCCCCAGCCGTATTTATACGGATTCTCCTTACTCTGGAACTGGCACAGTGCTCCGCTTTTTCGCTTCGCTCAAAGCGGAGCAATCACCATTACAGTAAGAAGAATCTAATAATTCTGATAAAGCTACACACTCGCCAAACTCAATCTTTGGATATTTCACAAACAGCAATATCTTCACATTTTACAGACAGCTGATTTCTATACTCGCCGTATATTTTAGCTACTACACCCTCAGGCATTACACGAGCCTCAAGCGGTACATCCACATCCCTTAACACTTTGAATGTGATCTTTTCAAAACGATTGGTAAATTCTTTCCCATCCTTAAAAGAATACGGTGTCTTGTCGGATGCAATAACACATTCAACCTTCGTTCCCAGATGCTTTTTTGTATCGTAATCCTGATACTCACCGATACCTGTCACTGTGAAAATCTTACCTTCGGCAAAAGCCTCCCAATTAAACTGTAAAAACTGATTAAGACCTTTCATTATTATTCTCCTCGTATAATAAGCCTATACCCCAGATATACAGGGTCTGGGCTTATTCATT